>JBBKVT010000327.1:0-4205 GCA_037968535.1 Paracoccaceae bacterium | reverse complement strand
GCCTCAAAGATACAGAATCACAGATCAAGAAATTTTGGAATCCTGAATCCAAAAAGTTTGGGAGCGCTCTAGTTCAAACAATACTTCGCTTGCCCTTTCTCGATGATCTTTTCTCATACGCAAATAAGGGCCCATGATTTCCATCTTAAAACAAAGAAATTGGTATCGGGCGGGGCTTCGGCCCCGTCCATTGTATTTGAGCGAACCGCGTCAGCGTCCGACCGCAACATGACCCAGAAAGTCCATAACGATTCCGTTCTTATCCGGTTGGGATGCACCCTCCGTGGTAGACTTATGGAAACAATTGCGCGCCTTGCGTGAAAATTTGATCGATTCGCAAAACTTGCTGCAACCGAGGATTGCAAAATGTGGCGAAATTAAGATCCCCATGGAGATTCACCCAAATCGGCAGTATTCAATACACTGGTATTCGGGCATTTAGCACGATGGTTGGGTGAACAGGGTGACATGAATATTTTTAGAAGTGTAGCAATTGCATCGGCTGTTGTTGTTGGAATGGCTGGCGCTGCAAGCGCAGCGGTCATTACGCACGACTTCGATGACGCCAACAATGGCCAGCATTCCTACCAGAAAGACGGATATACATATACTCCGATGAACTTCAACAGTGCCTCCAGCTGTTATACGGCTGTTGTTGTTGGGCCAGGAAATGGGAATTGCTTTCTGGAAACCACGAACGGAACTCCAACGGATCTTACCGAAGACACTGGAGCGGCGTTTGACCTTCTGTCATTCTACTTCAATTTCCAGGGGACCGCACCAAACACCCTCGATCTTTTTGCGGACGGTGTGAAGACCACCACCATCGCGCTTGGGACCTCCTATAGCGGCGCTGGTGACTTCAAGATCTACAAAGAGGACGACTTCACCACCGCGTTCACCGGGGCCCTTAAGAAGCAAAAGGGTTATTTCGTGCTTTTTAACAACGACTTGTTCGATGGGATCAAGAAGTTCACATGGGAAGCAGCCGAAAACAAGCAGATCCGCGTTGACTGCGTCTCGATCGGCACTGGCGGCTCGAATATCACAGCGAGCGAATTGGGAGCTTGTGCACCCACCACGCCTCCAAACGTCGTCCCGCTTCCGGCCGGCGCAATCCTGATGCTCACCGCTCTTGGTGGCTTGGGCTTCGCGCGCAAGCGCAAGGCCTGATCTGAACCAACCAACCATCGCAAAAGGGCGAGGCATCTGCCTCGCCCTTTTGCTTTTCCGCTCGGCAATGGCTTACTGCCGCCACCTCAAAGATCCGCGTGAAATTCCTCTTAAAGCAGCTCGGCTGGGCATAACCGCTGTAGGGCCGGTTTTTTTAAGTTAGACTGCGCAGACTCTTCTAGACTTGGACCTCATCATGAAGGCTCTACCGCCGGCAATAGCTGCGGTTAGGACGATTTGTGCGTTGGCGGGCTGAATTGGTAGTGACCGCTTTGTCCCGCACAGCAGACCTTGGTGCAACGCGCAGCGAAGGTCGGCAATCCGCCCTTAGTGTCGTATGCTGCAATCGGCACCAAGGTCCGATCTGGGCCGGTATCCGACCTGTTCACGAAGGGCGGGAAGTGGCCCTTCGCCGCGCTCCACACCGAGGTCGGGCGTGCGAACTATGCTGCATTTCGATTTCCGCGCGGCAGCTGTGTCAAAGAGAAGCGAAGCGGCCATTCTTCACTTTGCAGGCTGACAAAAGAAGATCAATGGATAACAGGTAAGTCCGAGCGCACGCTGACGACCATTTCCCTAGCTTGGCCAGGCTCAAATTGCGCCAACCGGTCTGGAAATTTGCGAGATGCGTTGAAATTTCTTGCGATAGGTCGCGGGAGACAAGCCTGCACCGCGCTTGAAGATCCGCCGGAATGACGCCGGGTCATCGTAGCCGACCATGGTCCCGATTTCGTCGATCGACACAGCATCGGTTTCCAGCATCTGTTTTGCCTCTTCGATCCTGAGCGCCTGGACATACTCGATCGGAGCAAATCCGGTCGCCGTGCGAAACCTGCGCGAAAAGGTGCGGGCGTTCAGGCCCGAACGTTGGGTCATCCGCTCAACCGGTTTGGTGACGGCATAGTTGTCGGCGATCCAAGCTTGGCAATCCGATATTGCCCGGTCTGAAGACTCCACCGGGCGCGTCATGACGGAATAGGGCGACTGCCCTTCGGAATGCCCGCTGATCAGAAACACCTTCGCCGTTTCGATCGCTTGCTGGTATCCGCAGAACCGGGCGATCAGATAGATGGCCAGATCGTGCCAGGCGCTTACCCCGCCCGCGGTCACGATACGGTCTCTTTCGGCGGCAAGACAAAGGACAGACTCGCTGTGGAAAGCGACTTTGGGGTAGTGGCGTTGGAACATGTCGCGGTAAGCCCAGTGGGCCGTTGCTTCGTGTCCGTCCAGAAGCCCGGCCTCGGCCAGGAGGAGAGAGCCGGAGCAGACCGAGGTCAGCAGCGCGCCGGAGGCGTGGGATTGTCGCAGCCAGGCGACCTCTCGCGGGTAGCGCCCTTTGGGCACATCGTAGATCGAGGTATACAAGTCGCAGACAATGACCGAGTCCGGTGTGCCAAGCTGATCAATAGAGGCCGTCGGCTCGACAGGAATGTTGCCCAGACAGTGAAACGGTTTGCCGTCTGCCGAAGCTATGCGAACATCCAGCAGTCCGTCGCCTGGCGTGCCTGTTACCATGTCGGAATAGACCGACCCGACCGACTGCAGAACATCAAAGAGCCCGTAGAGGACCGATGCTGAGGTTTCCGGCGCCGCCAGCAGGACGACAGAGGGCTTGTCTTGTTTGCTCATCATGGTCTCATGTCCAATTCGGCACGCTATTGGCGGATTTGCCACATCGACCTGTCCAGTATGCCTTGATCCTGACGATACTGCCACTCTTGCGTTGTTTGAAACTGCCGTAGCGTGGTGGGAACAATGGAAAGGAAGACCGCAATGGACGATCTGAAGAACACGCGCGCGGACTTTGCTGATGGGTTTGGCGGAGAAATCCTTTACGCCGAAGATACCGGGTTCGACCAGGCGCGGGCGGTCTGGAATGCGATGATCAACCGTCGGCCGGCCCTTATCGCGCGGTGCCGGGATGCACGCGATGTGCAAAGAGCCGTGCGACATGCTGTTGCGTGCGATCTGCCGATCTCCATCCGCGCGGGCGGCCACAATGTCGCCGGCCATGCCGTCTGCGACAACGGATTGATGATCGACCTTTCGCTGATGCGCGGGGTTGAAGTCGACGCTGGCAATAGGATTGCAAAGGTCGACAGCGGCGCCTTGTGGCAGGATGTGGATGCCGCCACGCAAGCGCACGGTTTGGCGACCCCCGGAGGCCTGATTTCAGACACCGGCGTGGCGGGCCTGACCTTGTCCGGCGGCATCGGATGGCTGCGGGCGCAGCACGGGCTGTCGATTGACAATCTCGTCGCTGCGGATGTGGTCACCGCCGATGGCGCCCTGGTCCGCGCAAGCGTCAGCGAGAACCCGGATCTGCTCTGGGCCCTGAAGGGCGGCGGTGGCAATTTCGGAGTTGTGGTGCGGTTCGAGTTTGCGCTGCATCCCGTCGGCCCCGAGGTGATGTTTGCTGCACCCATCTATGCCGTGGAGGACGGACCCGGCCCGATCCGCGCCTGGCGCGATTTTCTGGCCAGGCATGGCGACCGGGTGGGATCGTTGTGCGAGTTTTCCACCGCCGCCGACACGGAGGATTACCCGACAGAGCATCGAGGCAAGCGGGTCTATACGATGGCTTGTGTGTTCAACGGCGAGGCCGCGGAGGGCGAAGCCCTGCTGCAGCCCTTGCGCGAACTTGGCAATCTGGTCACCGATTTCTCGTGCCGGATGCCCTATTGCGACGTGCAGAAACTGTTCGATACGCTGACGCCGTTTGGCGACTTCCGCTGTTACTGGAAGGCGCGCTATCTGACCGAGTTACCCGATGCGATGATCGACCTGGCGATGAAGAACGCCCTCGCCGCGCCGTCCGACCGTTCGATCTCTTCGCTCTGGAACTTCGGAGGTGCAACGGCGCAGGTTCCGACCGACGCGACCGCCTTTGGTGACCGGTCCATGGGCTGGATGTATTCGCTGGATGGCGTATGGTCAGACCCGGTTGACGACGAGGCCAATATGGCCTGGTCGCGGGAAGGTTTTGCCAGTTCGGCCGCGTTTGGCCATCATGGCCGCGCCTATCTCAATTT
>JBBKVT010000326.1:0-10993 GCA_037968535.1 Paracoccaceae bacterium | reverse complement strand
GTGCTGTCAGCACGAGTGGGGTCGATTGGCGACAACAGGCTCGGTGGCTGGTATTCCTATCGCGCCGCCAAGGCTGCGCTGAACCAGATCATCCGCACGGCCAGTATCGAGCTTGCCCGCAGTCATCCCCAACTTGTTTGCGTCGCCCTTCATCCGGGAACGGTCGCCACTGCGTTCACCGAAAGATATCTCGGCCGGCATCCATCAGTCCCGCCGGCAGAAGCCGCCATGAATTTGCTTTCTCTGATCGAGAGGCTGGACTCGTCGCAGACCGGGGAGTTCTTCGATTGGGCGGGCAAGTCGATTGCCTGGTAATCATTCGGCGGTTGCCGGAGCCGATTCTGGTGGCGCCGCCTCGGCAGGGGGTTCAGCGGCATTGAGTGCACCATTTTCCCACGTTCCGACCGCTTCCTGCCCCGTGGCATACCGGATCGTTCCTTCGCCCTGTCGTTTGCCGGCAACAAAATTGCCCTCGTAAACATCGCCGTTGGCATAGGTCGCAACACCGGCGCCTTCAATCTCGCCCGCTTTCCATTCGCCGGTATATTTGAAGCCGTCCGCCATGGTGATCTGGCCCTTGCCCTCTCGCTGACCGCCGACAAATTCACCCACATAGACGCTGCCGTCGGCATAGACAGCGCGCCCCGTCCCCTCGCGCTGTCCCTCGACCCACTGACCGGTATAGCTGTAGCCATCCGGATAGGTCATCGTGCCTTGGCCGTGATTCTGAGCGTTCTTGAATTCGCCCTCATAGACCAGTCCATTTGAATAGCGCGCTACCCCTTTGCCTTCGATCACCCCGAATTTCCATTCGCCTTCATAGGTATTGCCGTCCGGATAGGTGATCTTGCCGATGCCGTTGGCCAGATCGTCCTTGAACTGGCCTTCATAGACCGACCCGTCTGGATATGTCACCTTGCCGTCGCCCTCAATACGGCCCTCTATCCAGTTGCCTTCGTAGACGTAGCCGTCGGTGCCGGTGAACGTGCCGCTTCCGTGGCGTTTGTCGCTGGCGAACTCGCCCTCGTAGGTGTCGCCATTCGCATAAGTCACCTTGCCTGTGCCAAGCCGTTCCCCGTTGACCAGTTCACCTTCGTAGACGTCGCCATTGGACTGGGTCAACCGGCCCGTGCCATTGATCTGGCCGGCCTTCCATTGACCGACGTAAGTCAAGCCATCGGGCATCGTCAGTGTGCCTTCGCCGTCACGCTCGTTCTGCTTCAACTCGCCTTCGTAAACGGCGCCGTCAGGATAGGTGATCCGGCCGGGACCTTCCTTGATACCATTGACCCAGGAACCCTCATAGACATAGCCGTCGGGGCTTTCCATCCGACCCTGTCCGTGATGCAGCGCCTCCTTGAATCCGCCTTCGTATTTCACGCCGTTGGCGTAGATGGCGATGCCGGAGCCGTCGATCTTGCCGTCCAGCCAGTCACCTTCATAAGTGCCGCCATCGGCAAAGGTTATCTTTCCAAAACCTTCAGGCTTGCCCTTGGCAAAGCTGCCCTCGTAGACCGAACCGTTCGGAAAGCGGGCGATCCCCTGACCACGGATTTCGCCTTCGACCCATTCACCGTCGTATTCGTAACCATTGGGCAATGTGTAGGTACCGGTGCCATGCTGCTTGCCGTCCTTGAACGTGCCCTCGTAGACACCGCCGTCGTCATATTGCTTGACAAGCACGTCGCCCGACTGCCCTTGGGCCGCCCCGATCGCCGCCAGCATAGCTAATGCGGCAATGCCGCCACGTATCGCGCCTTTGTTTCTTACCCGCACGTCAGCCCCCACTTGCCCTACATCCACGATCGTAGTTCGGATGCAGGGTCAACCTAGTTGACGGGTTTCAGGCTGACAACGCTTTTTGCCGAGGCCGTGCTTTCCCTTCTCGTCCGGTCTGCTAAGACATTGGCCAGGTTTTCAGGAAGATCCAAATGAGCAACAGGTTCCGCCTTACGCTTGCCCAGCTGAACCCGACGGTCGGCGACATTGCGGGCAACGCCGCGAAGGCGCTGGCGGCTTGGCGACAGGCCAAGTCCGACGGCGCCGACATGCTGGCGCTGCCCGAGATGTTCATCACCGGCTATCAGGCGCAGGATCTCGTGATGAAGCCTGCCTTCGGCATTGCCTGCCTTGAGGCGATCGAAGGCCTGGCGCAGGAAACATCCGATGGTCCGGCCATCGGTATCGGCGGCCCGCTGCCGGAACTCGACAAGCTTTTCAATGCATATTTCATCCTGCAAGGCGGCCAGATCACAGCGCGGGTCCGAAAACACCATCTGCCTAACTATGCCGTGTTCGATGAGAAACGCGTCTTCGATCCCGCCCCCGTTGCAGGCCCGGTCCGGGTTGGCCCGCTGCGCCTTGGCACCCCCATTTGCGAAGACGCCTGGTTTCCCGATGTCTGCGAAGCGATGACCGAAAGCGGTGCCGAAATTCTGTTCGTCCCGAACGGCTCGCCCTATTACCGCGACAAGTTTGACCGGCGACTGACCAACATGGTGTCCCGCGTCATCGAGAACGACTTGCCGCTGATCTATCTCAATACCGTCGGCGGGCAGGACGACCAGATGTTCGATGGTGGTTCATTCGCCCTCAACCGCGGTGGTAAGCTGGCCTTGCAGATGCCATTGTTCGACGAACAGCTGCAACATGTTGACCTCACCAAAACCGACGACGGCTGGGTGATCGAGGATGGTCCGAAAGCGACCCACCCGGATGCTTGGGAACGCGACTACCGCGTTATGGTGCAGGCCTTGCGCGATTACATCCGCAAGACAGGGTTCCGGCAGGTGCTTCTCGGCCTCTCGGGTGGCATCGACTCTGCGCTCGTGGCGACGATCGCTGTCGATGCCCTTGGCACCGAAAACGTCCGCGCCGTGATGATGCCGTCGGAATACACTTCGCAGGGCTCTCTCGACGACGCGCAAGCGCTCGCCGAAACCCTCGGCTGCCGCTACGATTTCGTGCCAATCAGCGAAAGCCAGCAGGCTGTAACCAACACTCTCGCGCCGCTTTTTGAAGGCACGGATCCCGGCTTGACCGAAGAAAACATCCAGTCCCGTCTGCGCGGCCTTCTTCTCATGGCGCTGTCGAACAAATTCGGCGAGATGTTGCTGACCACTGGAAATAAATCCGAAGTCGCGGTCGGTTACGCGACGATCTACGGCGACATGGCAGGCGGCTACAACCCGATCAAGGATCTCTACAAGATGCGGGTGTTCGAAACCTGCCGCTGGCGCAACGCCAATCACCGCACCTGGATGAAGGGCCCCGAGGGCACGGTGATTTCACCTGCAATCATCGACAAGCCACCCTCCGCGGAACTGCGTCCCAACCAGAAGGACGAAGACAGCCTGCCGCCCTACAAGGATCTCGACGTGATCCTGGAACAACTCGTCGATCGCGAAGCCTCGGTCGCAGAAGTCGTCGAAATGGGCTACGATCTGGCGATCGTGAAAAAGGTCGAGAATCTGATTTACCTCTCCGAATACAAGCGTTTCCAGTCTGCGCCCGGCCCCCGTCTGACACCGCGCGCCTTCTGGCTTGACCGCCGCTATCCGATCGTGAACCGTTGGCGCGATCCGTCCTGAGCCTACGCAACGAGCATCAACTGTTCGAAAAATGCTGGCAGAGGCCCCGCCGCGGACCGCCGGAAAAGAATTTGCCCGACGTTTTCCGAACACTTTGTCTTCTGACCTCTGCACAGGCGCACACCTCCTACGCTTCTTAGCAGTTTTCTGTGCGCCAAATAGACCTACATCCTGAACAGCAACGCATGACAAGGAGGCTCCGATGAGCAAGGTCAGACTTTCGATCGTTTTCTACTCGACATACGGCACCAACCACGCCGTCGCTGAAACCGCAGCCAAGGCCGCCCGCGCCAAGGGAGCCGAAGTTCGACTGGTTCGCGTCGCCGAGACCGCGCCCATGGAGGTCGTGAAAACCCAAGGTGCCTGGGTCGAGCAACTCGACAAGATGCAGGATATTCCTGTTGCGACGTCCGACGACATGGAATGGGCCAATGCCTATCTGTTCGTCGCGCCCACACGATTCGGCGCAATGCCGTCGCAATTGCGCGCCTTCGTCGACACACTCGGCGGGTTGTGGTCGCAGGGCAAACTGGCGAACAAGGCAGTCAGCGCCATGACCTCTGCCCAGAATTTGCACGGAGGTCAGGAATCCACGATCCTCGGCCTCTACACCACGCTGATGCATTGGGGTACGGTGATCGTCGCACCAGGCTACACCGACGCCGCCGTGGCCGAGGCCGGCGGTAATCCCTACGGCTTCTCGACTCAGCCGGGCGCATTGGACGACAAGGCCAAGGCTGCCATCGCCCATCAAACTGGTCGTCTGATCGAGGTCGCGGCGAAGCTCGCTGCCAGCGATGTCGAAGGCGCCAAAGAGGCAGCCTAAAGCGTGGTTAATTCGACGTCCAGCAGTAGCCGCTCTGCATCCTTTCGGGTGCAGAGCTGCGTCGCCTCGGTCAGGACTGCCGCACCGGCGGCTGCGGTCCCAAAACGCAAGGCCTCGGCCCAGTCGCCAACGCGCGACAGCGCCAAACTGAATGCTCCGACAAAGCTGTCACCCGCGCCGACCGCGCTGACGATCTCATTTACCGGTCGACTACAATGCAGCGCGTGGTCCTCGGTCACCAGGGTCGAGCCATCCGCCCCACGCGCGACGATCACTGTTCTTGCCACGCCGCTGAATACGAGTGCCCGCGCGAAGTCGGCGGTGTCAGCGCGTCGCGGCAGCGGACGTCCGGCCAGCCCTTCGGCCTCTGCCGAGTCCATCCGCAAGATGTCCAGGCCGCAAGGATATTCCGCCAGATATCGCAGCGGCGCGCCCGACGTATCGACGATCATCCGTGCGTTGGTGCCTTCAAGACGGGACCAAATCCGTGGCGCGAAATCCAATGGGAGGCCGGGCGGGTTGCTGCCGGACAGGACAACAATACCGGCCGGCTGAGTTGCCATGACCAGCGCGTCAAGCACTTGCTCGACCATCGCGGCGGTCCAGTCCGGTCCCGGCATGACGAAGCGATACTGCAGACCGGTCGAACGGTCAGTGACCGCAAGGCTCTGGCGCGTTTCGCCGTCGATTTGAAACCCCTCGAACCGGGTGCCTTCGGCGTCAAGCAATACCTTCAGCCATTCCCCGGTCGCGCCACCCACAGCAAGGAAGGCCCGGCTGTCGCCGCCGAGCTGCCGGATCGCCCGAGAAACATTGATACCGCCGCCGCCGGGATCAGACCGTGGCGCATCGCAGCGCAACTTCGGACCTGGATGAACGTGATCCGCCGCGGTCGACAGATCGACAGTCGGGTTGAGCGTGATCGTCAGGATGTCCGTCATACAGGGTCCGGTTGGTTGCAATTCCATTCTGGACCGGATTTCAGTTGCCGAACAGACCGAATACGGGCACAGCTATGCTCGGACGTGTTGACAACTGGTGGCGAGAAACCACCGCAGCTGGTGGCGAGAAACCACCGCAGCGCCTGTGCGGCGATGCGTCCCTAATCCCACCAGCGATCAACCTGTGCGATCTCGGCATCACTCCACCCGAAATGGTGGGCCAGTTCATGCACCAGAATATGCGCGACGAGGTCACCCAGAGTAGTGCCCTCGCGATCCGCCCATTCATCCAGAATAGCGCGCCGAAACAACCAGATCATATCCGGTTGATCCTGTTGATCCATCGCCGATTTTTGAGTCAGAGGAATGCCTTCATAAAGTCCCGTAAGCTCCAACGGGTCCTCGATTCCCAGATCATCCAGCATCGCATCATCGGGCAGGTCCGCGATGCGTAGCAGGACCGCACGCGCCGCGACGCGGTAAGGCGTGGGAAGTGCCTCAATCGCGGCCAGCGCCAGCGTCTCGATCGCCGCCTCGTCGGGCGAGACTGCCATTGCCCAGTCGATAGCCATGCTGTGCCTCCCTGTTGGTCATATGGACAAAAGCCGGTCAATGTGAAAGAGCACGGCGCGAATAGGAGACCCCGAAATGACCGTCACCCGCTTCGCCCCTTCGCCTACCGGCTACTTGCATATCGGCAACCTCCGGGCCGCCCTGTTCAACTATCTGATCGCGCGAAAGGCGGGCGGGCAATTCATTCTGCGCCTAGACGATACCGACCCGGAACGGTCAAAGCAGGAATATGCCGACCAGATCCAGCGCGATCTGGAATGGCTGGGTCTGACCTGGGACAGGTTCGAAAAGCAATCTGACCGTCTTGACCGCTACAATGCCGCCGCCGACCAACTGCGAGCATCGGGCCATCTTTACGAATGCTTCGAGACACCGACCGAACTGGATCTAAAGCGCAAGAAGCAATTGAACATGGGCAAGCCGCCGGTCTATGACCGCGCGGCGCTGGAGCTGACCGAAACGGCGAAGGAAGGCCTTCGCGCCGAACGTGGCCCCGGACATTGGCGCTTCAAGCTCGACCTTGAGCGGATCGAATGGACTGACGGCATCATCGGCGATCTGTCGATCGACGCGGCGTCTGTTTCGGATCCCGTGCTGATCCGCGCCGACGGTCAATATCTCTACACGTTCGCATCGGTTTGCGACGACATTGATTTTGATGTGACCTACATTGTCCGTGGGTCAGATCACGTGACCAACACCGCCACCCAGATCCAGATCATCCGCGCGCTCGGCGGTACACCGCCGCAATTCGCGCACCATTCCTTGCTGACCGGACCGCAGGGCGAAGCGCTCTCGAAACGTTTGGGCACGCTCGCGCTGAAGGATCTGCGGGACCGAGGGGTAGAGCCGATGGCGATCCTGTCGCTGATGGCCCGGCTGGGGTCATCCGATCCGGTGGAACTGCGCAGCAGCATCAACGAGTTGATTGCGGGCTTCGACATCTCGCACTTCGGTTCTGCACCAACCAAGTTCGACCCCGAGGATTTGTTCCCCCTCACCGCTCACCATCTGCAATCACTGCCATTCTCCGAGGTCGCCGATGACGTGAAGAAGCTCGGGGTTCCAACGGATATCGCTGAACAATTCTGGAACACCGTTAAGGGAAACATTACAGCCCGGGCCGACTTGGCTGACTGGTGGGCGCTGTTCCGCGACGGGCCGAAACCATCAATCCCATTGGAGGACCGCGATTTCGTGGTCGAGGCGCTGGGGCTGCTGCCCGCTTTGCCCTACGGGTCAACGACCTGGTCTGATTGGACCAATGCGGTGAAGGAAAAGACCGGTCGCAAGGGCCGGGCGCTGTTCATGCCGCTTCGGCTTGCCGTGACGGGCCGCGCGCATGGCCCCGAAATGGCCGACGTCATGCCGCTGATGCAAGTCGCCCCGAAACACTGAGCGCTTCGGGCCCATCAATCGGGTCGGAGACAACTTTCGTTCGTCAGATGATCCGCGACCCGAGTGCCGTGAGATAGTCATCGACCAGATCTGTCTCATCTGACGTCAGCGTCTTGTGCCGCGAATAGACCGGATCGCGCCGATCGTCCATGACTGACGCCCCCCATCCATCGGTGGTCTCAAAAAACCGCGCAACGCCTGCTTCGCCGAACTCCCGCAGGTAGCCCTGCACCACCACGTCAAGGTAGCTCAACAGGATCGGATGCTGGTCTGAAGGAGCGCCATGCGCCCCTTCGGGTATAGCATAAACCTGCACGATCAATCGCTCTACCGCGTCATGGCGCAGCTGATGCGCGATGTCGGATCGGGTATAGGCGTACTCACGCGCGTCCAGCGCCAGCCAATCGCCATTCGGCACCAGCGCCGTCAGCCCGTCGATCTCTGACCCCGCGGCCCGGACCGACGTCAAGAACGCCGCCGGACGCAGGTCGGTATGCCGCCAGGCGCGCCGCCAGCCCATAAGGACTGCGGGTCGGCAGTCCAGAAATTCATGGGTGGTTCGGTTTACCAGCGACCCGTAGCCAAAGAAACAATGCGCGCTCATCGGTGAAATCTGCGACTGTATGCGACAGAACACAAGGACTTGCCCGCGCGCCACGCATCGCTTAGCTTCGGCCCAGTCGATAACGGGAGAATCTGGCCATGGCCAGTGCCGAAGGAGCAACCGCCCCGGAAACTCTCAGGCGAACGGACCGCATCGACCACGGACTCTGGAGAGACCCCGAAACTTGTGCGGGGCGCCGAAGGGATAACGATCTCAGGCGAAAGGACAGAGGGGGCATTGGCGGCGGGTTTGCCTGCTGGAACCAATGCCGGACCGGACCGGCGTGACAGTATTGGGGGCGGCATGGCCGATCTGAA
The DNA here is from genome assembly GCA_037968535.1 of Paracoccaceae bacterium. Classification (GTDB taxonomy): domain Bacteria; phylum Pseudomonadota; class Alphaproteobacteria; order Rhodobacterales; family Rhodobacteraceae; genus JAHEAO01. Next base: position 2,744 of record JBBKVT010000326.1, on the reverse strand, counting down.
CCGCACGGCGCTTTACGACCTGCATCTGGAACTGGGCGCCAAGATGGTGCCCTTCGCCGGCTATGAAATGCCGGTGCAGTATCCGATGGGCGTGATGAAGGAACACCTGCACACCCACAAAAAGGCCGGGCTTTTCGATGTCAGCCATATGGGGCAGGTGATGCTGCGGCCGAAATCCGGCAACTATGCCGATGCCGCGCTGGCGCTTGAAAAACTCGTGCCGGTCAACGTGCTGGACCTGAAACCGAAACGCCAACGCTACGCGATGTTCACCAATGCGCAAGGCGGCATCGAGGATGACCTGATGCTCGCCAATCTGGGTGACAGCATCTTCGTCGTGGTCAACGCCGCCTGCAAGGACGCCGATATCGCGCATATGCGCGCCTATCTTTCGGATAGCTGCAAGGTCGAGGTTCTGGCCGATCGCGCGCTTCTCGCCCTGCAAGGCCGGGCTGCCGAAAAGGCGCTGGCCAAACTTACCCCGGTCGCCACCACGATGAAGTTCATGGACGTCACCGTGACCGCGATCAACGGCGTCGACTGCCTCGTGTCCCGCTCTGGCTACACCGGCGAGGACGGCTATGAAATCTCGCTGCCCTCGAAGGATGCCGAGGCGCTGGCGCGGGCACTATTGGCCGACCCTGACGTTGAACCCATTGGCCTCGGCGCCCGCGATTCGTTGCGACTGGAGGCTGGTCTTTGCCTTTATGGCCATGACATCGATACCACCACGACGCCCATCGAAGCTGCGCTGGATTGGTCGATCCAGAAGCCCCGGCGCAGGGGTGGCGAACGCGCGGGCGGCTTTCCTGGAGCTGACCGCATCCTGCACGAACTGGAAACCGGCCCAACCCGCCGCCGCGTCGGCATCCTGCCTGTTGGCCGCGCCCCGATGCGCGAAGGCACGGAGCTTTACGCCACCGAAACCGGCGGCGCGCCGATCGGCAAAGTTACCTCTGGCGCCTTTGGCCCGACCATCGAACGCCCGATGTCGATGGGCTACGTGACCATTGACCACGCCGGTGACGGCACCCAGATTTACGGCGAGGTGCGCGGCAAGCGGATGCCTGCAACCGTCGCACCAATGCCGTTCAGACCTTCCACCTTCAAGCGTTAAGACAGGGACCAAACCATGAAATACACCGAAGAACACGAATGGCTGCGCGTCGAGGATGATCTTGTCGTGGTGGGCATCACTGGCCATGCCAGCGAGCAGCTGGGCGACATCGTCTTTGTCGAACTGCCCGACGAGGGCAAGGTCGTGGTCAAGGACGACGAGGTCGTGGTGATCGAAAGTGTCAAGGCCGCCTCTGATATCCTCGCGCCGCTCGACGGAGAGATCGTCGAGGTCAACGAGGCGCTCACCGACAATCCAAGCCTGATCAACGAGGATCCAACCGGTGACGGCTGGATATTCAAGCTCAAGGTCGAGGATCTGGCAGCCGTCGATGAATATCTGGACGAAGCCGCTTACAACAAACTGGTCGGCTGACAGGCCGCACCTGACGGTCCCGGACGTGGTTCCGCGGCCGCAATTCCCGTGACGGCGCAGCCCGTTAACCCAAATGCCGGAGTCTTCCGATGCCTTTCACCCCCACCGACTATCTGCCCTACGACTTCGCCAATCGCCGCCACATCGGCCCGTCGCCCGCCGAAATGGCAGAGATGTTCAAGGTTCTGGGGGTCAAGGATCTGGACGAGCTGATCGACCAGACCGTCCCGAAAAGCATCCGCCAGAAGGAGCCGCTGGATTTCGGCAAGCCCAAATCGGAACGCGAACTTCTTTGGCACATGCGGCAGGTGGCGCAGAAAAACAAGGTCTTCACCACGATGATCGGGCAGGGCTTCCACGGCACCGTGACCCCGCCCGCGATCCAGCGCAACATCCTCGAAAACCCCGCCTGGTATACCGCCTACACGCCATACCAGCCCGAGATCAGCCAAGGCCGGCTAGAGGCCCTGCTGAACTACCAGACAATGGTCAGCGACCTCACGGGCCTCGACATCGCCAACGCCTCGCTCTTGGACGAGGCGACCGCCGCCGCCGAAGCCATGACCATGGCCGAGCGTGTCGCCAAATCCAAAACCAAGGGCTTCTTCATCGACGAAAACTGCCATCCGCAGAACATCGCCGTCATGCAGACCCGCGCCGAACCCCTCGGCATCAACGTGATCGTCGGCGATCCCGCGAAACTCGACCCCACCAAGGTTTTCGCCGCGATCTTCCAGTATCCCGGCACGCTTGGCCACCTGACCGATTTCACCCCGCACATCGCCAAACTGCACGACGCCGGGGCCATCGGTATCGTCATCGCCGACCCGCTTATGCTGACGCTGCTGAAAGAACCCGGCGCGATGGGCGCCGACATCGCCGTCGGCTCACCCCCGCGCTTTGGCGTGCCGATGGGCTACGGCGGCCCCTCGGCGGCCTACATGGCCTGCAAGGATGCCTACAAACGCTCGATGCCCGGCCGCATCGTCGGGGTCTCCATCGACGCGCGCGGCAACAAGGCCTACCGCCTTTCCCTGCAAACCCGCGAGCAACACATCCGCCGCGAAAAAGCCACCTCGAACGTCTGCACCGCGCAGGCGCTGCTGGCCGTCATGGCGTCGTTCTACGCCGTCTTCCACGGCCCCGAAGGCCTCAAGGCCATCGCCCAACGCATCCACCGCAAGACCGACCGTCTGGCGCGCGGGCTGGAAGCTGACGGCTTCACCGTCGAGCCTGAGTATTTCTTCGATAC
>JBBKVT010000325.1:0-3125 GCA_037968535.1 Paracoccaceae bacterium | reverse complement strand
GTGCCGCTGATGGAGCGGCTGGTGCTGCCCAAGGGCACAAGCGCCGCCGCTTCCGCCAAATCCTCGATCGGGCGGCTGGACCTTCTGACCCGGATCATCACTGACAACGGCACCGAATTTGACCGCGTCGAGGCGGGGTTTCAAGGCCAGCTTTATGTCGAGATCTGCCCGCGGTCGTTCTCGGTTCTGGTGGCCCCCGGCCAGATGCTGAACCAGATCATCTTCCGGGTTGGCGATACCGTCATCCCTGACGATGAACTGCGCAAGATCCACGCCAGAACCCCGATTGTCTCGGGTCAGGCGATCATTTCTGACGGGTTGCGGTTTTCCGTCGATCTGAAACCTGAAACCGGTGACCTGGTGGGCTACCGCGCCAAGCCGCATAGCGGCGTGATCGACCTTGCCAAGATCGCCCACTATGACCCGATGGAATATTGGGAGCCAATCCATACGCGCGAGGGCCGGATCATCCTTGATCCCGGCGCGTTCTACATCCTGGTCAGCCGCGAAGCGATCTCGATCCCGCCGGATTGTGCGGCCGAAATGGCGCCCTACCTGGCGATGGTCGGCGAGTTCCGGGTGCATTACGCGGGCTTCTTCGACCCCGGTTTTGGCCATGACGCGGCGGGCGGCACCGGGTCGCGCGGCGTGCTCGAGGTGCGCTGCCACGAGGCGCCGTTCGTGCTGGAACACGGGCAGGTCGTGGGGCGGCTGGTTTATGAGCGGATGACCGAAGTGCCGGATACGCTTTATGGCGCGGGGCTGCGGTCGAATTATCAGGGACAGGGGCTGAAGCTGTCGAAGCATTTTCGGGCGGGTTAGGGCGCGCGCATGACACCGGCGGACTGTCGCTTTGAGCCCGGTCACTTGGCGCAACCAGTCTTGAAACGGGCCGCGGCGGGACTAGCAATTTATTGCCGGTGGCCTTCGCAAGACCGGCCGTGAAAGAGAAAGGTCACGCAATGCCAGTTGCAAAGAACACGATCTGTCTATGGTTCGAGAAGGATGCCGAGGAGGCCGCCAATTTCTATGCCGAAACCTTCCTCGACAGCGAAGTGCGCGGCGTGTTCCACGCGCCAGGCGATTACCCGTCGGGCAAGACGGGCGATGTGCTGACGGTTGATTTCACCGTCGCCGGTATCCCCTGTATTGGTCTCAATGGCGGCCCGGAATTCCACCACAGCGAGGCATTCTCGTTCCAGATCGCCACCGATGATCAGGCCGAGACCGACCGTTACTGGAACGCCATCGTCGGCAATGGCGGCGCGGAAAGCGTCTGCGGCTGGTGCAAGGACAAATGGGGCATCTCTTGGCAGATCACCCCGCGCGTCCTGACCGAGGCGCTGGCTGTCGGTGGCGAAGAGGCGAAACGCGCCTTTGGGGCGATGATGGAGATGGGCAAGATCGACGTTGCCGCGATCGAGGCGGCGCGGCGCGGCTGAGGGATCTGGGCGGCGTTGCTGGACCCGTCAGCCCCTCGCGCGGCGTCGCTCGCTTTGTGCCACCAGCAGGATGGCGATCACGGCTCCGCTGGCGTTGAACACCAGATCGAGGGCGGTGTTGTAATAGCCGCCGACATTGGTGTCGGGGACCAGCAGCACGGCGGTGAACTCGATCATCTCGTTCAGCGCGCCAAGGCCCATCGCGGCAAGGACCGGGTAGACATAGGCGGTCATCGTGTGCCGGGTCGCGGGGAAATGCCGCACCACCAGGTGCCATAAAAGCCAGGCGGTGACGCCAAATCCGAAGGCATGGACGATCTGGTCATATTTCAGGATGAAGACGTTCTCGGTCTCGATCAGTGGGATAAGCTGCAGGTTATAGAGCACCGAGCCGTTCACCGGCACGCCGCCGCCCGCCATATGCGCCAGCCCCCAGATCGACAATGCCCAGAGCATCGCCACCGGATAATCCGCCTTGCGCAGCGAAAATCCGACGAGCGCGATCAGAATCGCCATGGTGACGATATAGACGATGAATTCGTAATTGCCGATCGACAGGAACCAGACCGTGAACGCGGTCACATAGGCCAGCGTGAAACCCGCCACCGTCCATTCGCTTTTCGTCGGTGCCATCTTGATATGTTCCTGTCTGCCTGTTGCTGTCGGGCGATGTGACATGACGGTGGCGCGTGACGCAAGGATTGTGGTCCGTTCGCCTTTCTGCCCGGTGCCGACCCCAGCGCTTTGAGAAATCCGCGGCCCGTGCCAAGCTGCCGGTTGTCTTGCGGGCCATGAGGGAGGGCGGAATGCTACATCATGTCGTTATCGGCAACGGCAGGCCGGTGATGCTGGTTCACGGTGCGGCACTCGATCACCGGCATATGGTCGAGACCTTTGAGCCCATCTTCGAGGAATGCGAGGGTTGGCAAAGGATTTATATCGACATGCCCGGCCACGGCAAAAGCCCCGCGCGAGAGACGATCAACACGCAGCTAGATCTGCTGAATGCCGTCATGGATTTCGCCACCACCACATTTCCCGGCCAGCCCATGGCGCTGATCGGGGAATCGCGCGGCAGCCTTATCGCGCAGGGCTTCGCCTATCTGCGCCCCGAACTGGTCGAGGGACTGCTGTTGATCACCCCCGGAGGCAGCCCCAACGGGCCGCCCGGCCGCATTCCCAAGCACCAAACGCTGATGCCGGATCCTGCACTTCTGGCGGAATTTGGCGAAAGCGAGCGGGCAGGTCCTGAAATTCTGGTCGTGCATAAACGTGAGATCTTTGAAAAACGCAGACGAGCGATCCTGCCCGCGATACCGCTGCATGACACCGCGCAGGCAGCGCGGGTGTTGAAGGCCTTCGATTTCCCTTTCGATCTTGCGGCGCCCGACGACAGATTCGACAAACCCAGCCTGATCGTCTCGGGTCGGCAGGATTCGTGGTCAGGCTATGCCGATGCCGTCGACTGGCTGCCAACCTACCCCCGCGCGACCTTCGCGCTTCTGGATACTGCAGGTCACGCGCTGGTCTGGGAACGGCCAGAGGTATTTAGGGCCCTGACACTGGACTGGCTGTCCCGGATGGTGAAGGCCCCCCCGTAACGCGCCGCGAACCGAGGTGCTGTCAGAACTTGCCCAACCGCCGCGCCAGCCGTGCGCCCTTGCTGGCCTTGCCGGCCATGGC
>JBBKVT010000324.1:0-6156 GCA_037968535.1 Paracoccaceae bacterium | reverse complement strand
GCCAACTCACTCGCCGACAAGGTGACGAAGGAGGAGAGTTTGCGGGTCAGCGGACTGTTTTCGACGGCGTTCAAAGGCACCTCCTAGATTTGGTCAGATTACTATAGATTTGGTCACATTACTGAAGAAATAGACGCAAGTACTGCTTCAGATCAGCCCAGCATGCTTCATTCCATGACAGAGTGGTATAAATAACCGGGCGCCTGTCACCCGGTCCTGAGCTTTTGTCTCCAGAAGGGACGCCCTACCATGCAAAACCAGGATGACCATTCAGGAATGGCTGCGCTCTCGATCTGCGAGGCGCTCCTTCTTGCGATGAACGATCACAACCTTCTTCCCGAGAGTGAGATCATGGGGGTCTTGCGCGATGCCGCAACGTCTCACGAGAACGGGTCCGGTTCCGAATCCGAAATGCAAACGCACCGGTCCGTCGCCGCTCTGATCAATCGCATCATTGCCGGCGGCAACTCGGTGCGGCGGCCGTAACACGGGACAGTCGGACCAGTAGGACCGTCGCTGACTCGGATGTGAGCCAGCCGAATTGGCATGCGCAAAGAGCATGAAGCCCCCCGTGAGGTCGCTTGGACCTGCCGACAGACGAAGGCCATCGCTCGTACCATTGGGCCGATTGCCTCTACTACGCAGAGTCACATCTCAAGGGCGCAGTCTAGCCAATCCTATCTGCCCAAACGTCAAGTTCGGTCGGCGTCTTTGGGCCGAATCTTTGGGTCTGTAGGACGCCTGCCGTATCCCGTCCGCGCGTTATGAGAGTTCGGGCAATCCGGGGCGCATTGCTGCGCGGATCAAAGGTATCCGCATAAGTCACATTCCGCCCTGTCGCGCTTCTCGAAACGAAATCAGGCGCTTGGCATGTTCGTCCCACAGCACGAGTTTGACGCATCTCAAGCTCTCGTAAAGCGTAATGCGCCCGACGCCGACCAATTCGGGGTGGTCGCGCAAGACCTGCGGCAAACGGTAGAACGGCACTTTGCTCGACAAGTGATGCACGTGATGGATCCCGATATTCCCGGTAAACCAGCGAAACAGCAGGGGAAGGTCATAATATGAACTGCCGTGCAGAGCAGCGTTCTGAAAATTCCAGTCTTCAGCCTCGGACCAATGCGTCTCCTCGAACTGGTGCTGAACATAGAACAGCCAGACGCCAATGGTTGACGCCATCAGGGTGATCGGTAGTTGGACGGCGAGAAACGGCCCTACGCCCATCAGCCAGATCAGGCCCGCCACGGGAAGCGCGATGCACATGTTGGTCACGATGGTCGACGCCCAGGGTTGTACTCCGGCACGCATCAGGCCGATGGGCAGACGGTACTGGAAGATGAAGAGCCAGGCGGGCCCGATGCCGAACATCACCACAGGATGGCGATAGAGCCAATACCGCGTGCGGCGCTGCCATGGCAGCGCCCTGTACTCATCGACGGTCAGGGTGGCAACATCGCCAACGCCGCGCTTATCCAGATTGCCGGCTGTCGCGTGATGAATCGCATGGGTGCGGCGCCAATAGTCGTAGGGCGTCAAAGTGAGGACACCGATGATACGTCCGGTCCAGTCGTTGGACCGGCGATGCGTGAACAGGGCGCCGTGACCGCAGTCGTGCTGCAATATGAACAGGCGGACCAGAAATCCTGCCGCTGGAACCGTTAGCAGAAGACCCCACCAGACGCCGTTCACAGCCGCTAGGGCGGCCAGTATCCACAGGGTGAGGAAGGGGAGGGCGGTGACGACGATCTCGACCGTGCTTCGGACAGGGTTGGGCTGGCGATAGGGTGCCAGAACCCGACCCCATGAGCGGCCGTCGTTTGCGACGGCGGCACCATTGGCGGCATCTGTTTCCATCGGGCCTCCAGGCTTGGTCATACGCTCAATTGTAGGGGCAGCGACACGCATTCACGTAGCGCCGAGTTCGAGCACGTCGACGCAAGCCTGCGCCAGATCGCGGTCCGGGGCTTCGGAACCGGGCATCGTGGCCCAGCCAGCGTCCATCACGGCATCTCGCTGCTTGTAAGACGACGCCTCTCGGATCGTCGCGAGTTTCGCGACGCGGTCAGTGTCGGTCCGGGACATATCGAGGCACACGGGGAGCAATGCCGCGATCACGTTGTCATGGGCCATGGAGTTCGCCATCTTGTTGGCGCCTCCGCCGGTCACCCAGCCGCCCCAGGAAAATCCGACGACGCCTACGAAAACCGCGCCAACCACGGCTCCGTAGATGCCGGGTTTCAGCCATTCGGGAGTATTCATTTCAAGTCCTCCAGCGGGGAAAGCGCCGCTTCGCTGGCATTCGCGTCATTTGCAAATGCACGGTCGCGACCGAGTGCCGCTTCCAAATCTCTTTCGGTGATCGGGCGCATCTTGGTTAGGTCAGCACGGCCGCCTTTTCCATGCACCGTCAGTTAGGTCGCCGTTCCCCGACAGGCCTCAAAGCTGAGCCCCTGCAGGAGTTCTTCCTCGCGACCACTTCATGGTTGCCTGCGCGAAGTTCGTCTGAATAGCCAGACAGGGCAAACCGACGGGAAAACGCCACGATCAATGTGGATGACCGCATGTTAATCACCGGGTCTCCGCGATTTTCCGGTATATGCGTCTGGCGCCAATGCCGCATTTCGCTTCGACAGAAGGACGCGGCACCGCCAGAACTTTCGAGAACTATACACCACGCAGCGCGGACGGGCGCTGATCGATGTTAGCGTCCGACGGAAACTCTTGAAATCAAATGAAGACATTACCGCCAAAGCCGACGGCCGAGAAGGTTCCGTCGAGCGTCAAGCTGATTTGCTTCAGGGTGCGCCGGAGTCCGAACCGGTATCTTGGTGTCGGGGTCGATTCCCCCGGGGGGGAAGGATAGTATCACCCGGGAGGTTTCTTCTCGACCATTCCCCGAACATGAAATTCTTACGGTCTTGCTGCGTCGCAGCGGTTGTATTGCTGCAGTGCAGCATTACATAAGTATCAACAGCGAACGACACACCTGATCCTCCAGAAGGGAGATTCAACATGACCAAGCAGAATACGAAATCAGCCGTCAATGACATCCAGAGCCTGCTGAACCCGCAGGGCGAGCATAACTTCATCAAGATGTGGGCCAGCATGAACGAACGCATGACTGCGATCATGGTTGAGGCAGGAACCCGGTCGATTGACATTGTGAGCAAGACTTCGAAAGAAGCACTTTTGAACCTCCGCGAGGTCACGCAGGTCCGCGACGAGCAGGCCGATTACGGCAAGGCCTATAGCGATTTTGCACAGAAGCAGATGGATCTCTTGACGCGCATCGCTCAGGACGTCGGCGATGTGACCCAGAAAGCTGGCACCGAGACGACCGAACTGGCATCCAAGGCCGGTGAGGAACTGAGCGACAAGGTCGCCGCGAACACCAAAGTCGCTGCCGAAACGCTCGTCGCGAACACCAAAGTCGCTGCCGACAAGGCTGGTTCAGCCGCCGAGAAGACCGCCTGAGACCTCAGGCTCTGAAATCAACTGTACAATGAACGGCGGTCCCTGCGAAGGGACCGCCGCTGTCGTATAACTGCCAGTGCTGCCGACGCTTCACCGCTCCAACACATTAGAGCTCACTCTTTGTGTGCAAAATGATCAGACTGACATCACCTATTTCTGATGGCGCTTGTCGGCCCTATGCGCTCGGCCAAGCAAGCACCGGAGTCAGCGCCCCTTCTTCGACTTTGGCGCCGATGGGGTTTCGCGGCCTGACGGTTTCTTTGCTGGTCCGGTCGTGCCAGTCGGCTTGGGCCCACCCCAGCGTGGAATGGTTAGTTTGTTGTCAAGCCGCCGCCCTGGAAGCCGTCTGTCACCCGCTGTGTCAGACGAATCACTCCCAAGACCCAAACCCGTACCGGCATGTGTGTCGTCAGAAGAGCCACTCAGATCAAAGCCGGGCCGGTCGATCTTTTGATTGCTGTCGTCGACCGCACGGGGCGCGTCCTGCGCCGATTTCTTCGGGCTATTCTTGTCGGCAACCTCGGTTGCTGCCGGCGATCCGGATGAAGGCGAAGTTTGCGGCCTTTCTGGATGTTTCACGGCGTTGTTCCTTTCCAGGGTTTCTGTGGTCTGACCTGTGGCCCAGCCCATTTTGTGCCGCGCGTCGCGGGCCAGCGGGATCGCCTGCTCCCTCAATCTTTGAAGACCTCGGTTGACTGCAGTACCAAGAAGCCCGCAACGATCCGCCGCAAGATATACCCAAATGCCGTCGTCTACTCTTGGACGGGTAAACCAAGCGTGTGGTTCGTGCGCTGATTCAGATCAAGCCATCAGCCCCGATAATATCGGCCAGTCTGGTTGTGATGCCCTGGGTCAGGCGTGCCGTTCTCTTCGCAGCATCAACGGCCTTCCGCCCGCGCGTGGCATTTACAAGAGCACTGCCGGCGCGAGTGCGGATAGGCTCAGGGGCCACGGGGGCGTTCATCGGAGAGTCAATTGCCCGTGATCTTGCGGGTCTCTTACTCTTTGCGATCGCGTGCAGAGATCGGTTCGCACCGTTCATTGCCGAGCCGATCGGTTGGGGACCGCGCCGCCGCGGTTCGGCACTCAGCGCAGGCCGAAATAGCCCAGGATGAACAGGACGACTACCACGAGGCCGACGATATATATGATCCGGTTCATTGCATTCCTATCTGTTCGGAGAGTGGTCAATGGCCACCGACATCGCCAAGGTTAACTTGTCGCAATCCAGGGCGAACTAACTTGGATCAGTGACCGGGCGGTGCGGTTTTGGGAATCTGGTCGTTAACAGTAAGGGCTATGAACCAGCGCGCGGGTCCGGTATCCGTCATTCGTTGATACGTTTTGCTCAATGCAATTGAGCGCTGCTCAGCACCAGCTCATTTCGTATACGCCGGGTTCCCGCAACAACTCAAAGATGTTCGCTTCAATGACGCGATACCCCAGATTTCCATAGAGCTTCTGGCGGCCCTGGTTGAGCACATAGGTTGGACTGCCCTCGATCTTGAGGCGATCTCTTTGTTGGTAGTCAGCAGCCAATGACGCGAACGCCGCACCATTGTTGATCTCGGCCTCCACCGGGGCAAGAGAAATTCCGATCTGTTCTGCAATCGCGTGCTGGACCTTGCGCTGGGAGACGTCGCGACATTCATGGAAAAATGCACGTCGTAACTGCCAGATCAATTGTGTTGAAAGAGGGCTGCCGACACCGGAGTTGCCGCCCCTTTCAGACTTCGATTCCACAATCTGGACAGCTTTGATGAACAGATGTGCACTGTCCGAACTCACTGGCCTGGTAGAAAGCCATATTTCCGGGTGGACGTCGATGTGGCTGAATTTCTTGCCGACCTCTTGCAGATGTCGATTGAATCCGTCGTAGGCTCCTTTGGCGGCCCATCCCTGCGCTATCTTGTCTTCGGTATTTCCAAAGACGGAGCAGAACCTGTAATCAATTTGCACGTCCGCACCGAAGTTTTTGGCAACCTCTTCGAGCCGGATTTGGGACGCATAGGCCCATATACACAGCACGTCCGAGAAATACGTGATAGAAACAGGAGCGGTCGTAACCATTTTTGTCATCCAACGTGTAACTGGGTGCGATCGAAACGTGATCTCACAATCAGTAATTTAGCTTGATCACATTGGCATTCGGATCCTGTCAGGTATTTCCCTTCATTTCTGAGCACAAATTTTTGCTTGCGGTTTTCGAGGATTTGAAATTGATCGATCTCAATTTGTCAATTTGATATGGCCGGATACTGTGGCTCATGGCTTGCGGCGACGGAACGCTAAGACGGCAACAGCGATGACCACCAGAGCCAGCACGATAATGCCGATCCCTCCGAAGCCAGCCATTCCGTAACCTCCGTTACCCATACCCCATCCCCAGCCGCCGCCCATCATGCCGTTACCCTGACCAGACGCCGACCCCAGACCTTGTCCATCCGTCTGTGCATTCGCCGCAGTCGCGAAAATCAAGGTCGCGGGTGTGGACATCGCCAGCAGCCGCGCTGGAGCGCAACGGAATAGTGTCATGATATTTCTCCTGATTACATCATTGCGTGACTGGACTGCGCTCACAACGAAGCTGTCCGGTCATGGCGAACGTTTCCGCTCAACAAAAACTAACGCCATCTCTACAGATTAGTTCCAATTTACGGTCGTAAGATCGATCCGGTGTGA
>JBBKVT010000323.1:0-25530 GCA_037968535.1 Paracoccaceae bacterium | reverse complement strand
TCCTCGGCCGAGAACGACACGCGCACTCCGCCTTTGGCATCTGGCCCAAGCTCTTTGAACTTGCCCTTGCCGCGTCCACCGGCGTGGATCTGGCTTTTCACCACCCAGACCGGTCCGGGCAACGCGCCGATGGCGGCCTTGGCTTCGTCCAAGCTGGTAATCGCGACGCCTTTGGCAATCGGTGCGCCAAAGGACTTGAGAACCTCTTTAGCCTGATGTTCGTGGATGTTCATCAACCTCTCCCTGTGATGGATGTCACTTTATCAGTGGCAGCATTTCCTTGAAGGCCTTGGTACCTGCCTGTCCCAGCCATTCGAAGATGACCATCTCTGTCGTGACGATACTGACTCCTGAAGCGCTAAGCCTCGCAAGGCAAGCCGTCTCGCTTTCCATTGTCCGTGATGCTGTGGCGTCAGAGACCACGAAAACCTCATATCCTTCTTCGACGAGACTGGCGGCGGTCTGGACGACACAGATATGCGCCTCCATTCCTGTCAGGATTGCCTGGCGACGGTCAAGCGCCTTGAATGCGGCGGCAAAGCCAGCATCCTCCATGCAGGAAAAATGCATTTTGGGCAGCACTTGCGCCGAGCCGGCCGCTTTCATTATCTCGGGAATGGTGTGACCCAAGCCCTGCGGATATTGTTCCGTCAGCAGCGCAGGAACGCCGGTCTTGGCGGCTGCTTGCAGCAAAAGTCGGGTGTTCCTGATCGTGCGCGCTGGGGCAATCATCGCCGGAACAAGACGTTCCTGCATGTCGATAACGACAAGTGCCGAATCCTGAGCCCTTATCAGCAAATCAACCATCCCCCAAAGCAAAGCGCGTGCAGGCATGTGGTATACCACAGAGTGAAATGTCAACTGTTTTATAAGGAAAACGGCGAAAAGAAATCGTTTGACTGACCGACTCTCGGGTGTAAGGTATACCACACACCGACCGGCTATGTCCGAGTCGAAAATCATGACGCAGCAGACGTCGGGGGGATGATTTAGTGTCGATTGGCGACAAGCTTAGCCCGATAGCTGAGAGCTTCACGCTGAAGGATCACACCTTTGCCGTGCTGCGCGCCGCGATCCTCGAAATGGACATCTACGGCCCGGATGCTGACTTGCGGCTGGATGAGCGCAAGATGGCGGATCGTCTGGGCATTTCGCGCACTCCGATCCGCGAAGCTCTGGCGCGGCTCGCCCAGGAAGAGCTGATACACATCGTCCCGCGCAAGGGCGTTTTCGTTCGCCGCAAGACCCGCGAAGAAATTCTTGAGATGGTTGTCACATGGGCGGCGCTGGAAAGCATGGCGGCGCGACTGGCGACCGAGAATGCGACCGACGCCCAGATCAAGGCGCTGCGGAAATTCGCGATGAAGCACAGCAGCGATGCGGCCCGCGCCGACATCGAGGAATATTCCGACGCCAACATCGTGTTTCACCAGACCATATTGGAATTGTCGGGCTGTTCGTTGCTGCGGACTACCGCAGATGGCTTGTTCACCCATATGCAGGCAGTACGCCGGCGGGCGATGGGCGAAAGCGATCGCGCGCGCAGGTCGGTTGCCGATCATATGGAAATCATCGACGCGCTGGCTGCGCGCAACGCCGATCTGGCTTCTCGCCGGGTGCGCGAACATACGATGCGGCTGCACGATCATATCAGCAAGACATGGACACGCCTCGAATCGATCAATTCGCTTCGGCAGGCAGCCAACGATAGCAACTGAAAGCCACGAGGAAGAACATGACCCAATCCGCAACGGCGCAAGACTTGGATGCAAAGGCAGAAGAAGCACAAGCGGGGGCGTTGACCGACGGCTTCCACCTGCTGATCGACGCGCTCAAGCTGAATGACGTCAAGACGATCTACGGCGTGCCGGGCATTCCAATCACTGATTTCGGGCGGATGGCGCAAGCGGCGGGTATCCGGGTGCTGTCGTTCCGGCATGAGCAGAACGCTGGAAATGCAGCAGCGATTGCCGGGTTTCTGACAAAGAAGCCCGGCGTTTGCCTTACGGTGTCCGCACCGGGCTTTCTGAATGGCCTGACCGCGCTTGCCCATGCGACGACGAACTGCTGGCCGATGATCCTGCTGTCAGGATCGTCAGAGCGCGAGGTCGTCGATCTGATGCAGGGCGATTACGAGGAAATGGACCAGCTTGCCATCGCCAAGCCGCTTTGCAAGGCGGCCTACCGGATCTTGCATGCGGAAGACATTGGCATCGGCGTCGCCCGCGCGATCCGCGCCGCGGTGTCCGGGCGTCCCGGCGGGGTTTATCTGGATATTCCCGGCGCATTGCTGGGGCAGGTGATGGATGAGGTCGAGGGCCAGAAATCGTTGGTCAAGGTCATCGACCCAGCGCCCGCGCAAATCCCGGCACCCGATGCCGTGGCCCGCGCGATCGATTTGATCAAGGGCGCGAAAAAGCCGTTGATCATTCTCGGCAAAGGCGCGGCCTACGCTCAGGCCGACGATGTGGTTCGCAAGTTCGTGGAAACCAGCGGTATTCCTTATCTGCCGATGAGCATGGCCAAGGGGCTGTTGCCCGACACGCACGAATTGTCAGCTGGTCCGGCGCGGTCGCTGGTGCTGAAAGAGGCCGACGTTGTCATCATGGTTGGCGCGCGGCTGAACTGGCTGTTGAGCCACGGCAAGGGCAAGCAGTGGGGCGCGCCGCATTCCACCAAATTCGTGCAGATCGACATCGAACCTAAAGAGATGGACAGCAACGTCGAAATCGTCGCGCCGCTCGTGGGCGATATCGGGTCGGTCTTGTCGGCGCTACTCGATGGCATGGGCAAGGATTGGAAGAAGGCTCCGTCCGATTGGACCGCGATGGTCAAGGACAAGAAAGATGCCAACGTCGCCCGGATGGCTTCGAAGCTGCAAAACAACAACACGCCGATGGATTATGACGGTGCACTTGGCGCGCTGAGAAAGATCATCGCGGAACGTCCCGATGCGATGTTGGTCAACGAAGGTGCGAATACGCTCGATTTCGCCCGCTCGATCATCGACATGTACAAACCCCGCAAGCGGCTGGACGTCGGCACCTGGGGTGTCATGGGCGTCGGCATGGGCAGCGCGATTGCTGCTGCCGTCGAAACCGGTAACCCGGTGCTGTGCATCGAGGGCGACAGCGCGTTCGGCTTCTCGGGCATGGAAGTCGAGACTATCTGCCGCTACAAGCTGCCAATCTGCATCGTAGTGTTCAACAACAACGGCATTTATCGCGGCACCGACAAGAACGAGTCCGGCGGCAGTGATGTCGCGACGACCGTCTTTGTCGAGAATGCCCGCTACGACTTGATGATGAAGGCTTTCGGCGGTGAAGGCGTCAACGTTACCAATCCCGATGAGCTAAGCCGCGCCGTCAATGCCGCGATGGATTCAGGCAAGCCGACCCTCATCAACGCCGTGATCGACCCGGCTGCGGGCAAGGAAAGCGGCAACATCGGCAGTCTCAACCCGGTCAGCGTCGTCGGCAAGAAGTAAGCCGTGCGAATAGAAAATTCTAAGAACAGGAATACCCGATGAAAGCTCTGGAAGGCGTCAAGGTTCTCGATTTTACCCACGTTCAGTCGGGTCCGACCTGCACGCAATTGCTGGCCTGGTTCGGCGCCGACGTGATCAAGGTCGAGCGGCCTGGCGTTGGCGATGCGACGCGCAAGCAGCTTGTCGATGTGCCGGGCGCGGACAGCCTGTATTTCACGATGCTCAACCATAACAAGCGCTCGATCGAGCTGAACCCCAAGACGCCCGAGGGCAAGAAGGTACTGACCCGGCTGGTCGAGGAATGCGACGTGCTGGTGGAAAACTTTGCTCCCGGCGCGTTGGACCGGATGGGGTTCTCTTGGGAAAACATCCAGAAGATTAATCCGCGGATCATCATGGCCTCGATCAAGGGCTTCGGTCCCGGCAAGTATCAGGACTGTAAGGTTTATGAAAACGTCGCGCAATGCGCCGGCGGCTCTGCGTCGACAACCGGTTTCCGCGATGGCCCACCACTCGTGACCGGTGCCCAGATTGGGGATTCTGGCACCGGTCTTCACCTCGCGCTTGGCATCGTGACGGCGCTGTTCCAGCGCGAGAAGTCGGGTCGCGGCCAGAAGGTTTCGGCGGCGATGCAGGACGGTGTGCTGAACCTGGCTCGGGTGAAGCTGCGCGACCAGCAGCGGCTGGCAGTAGGTCCACTGGAAGAATATTCCCAGTTCGGCGAGGGTATCCCGTTTGGCGATGCCGTGCCGCGTGCGGGCAATGACAGCGGCGGCGGTCAGCCCGGTCGCATCCTGAAATGCAAGGGCTGGGAACAGGATCCGAACGCCTACACCTATTTTATCATTCAGGCCGCGATCTGGGACAAGGTCTGCGACGTGATCGGCGAACCCGACTGGAAGACCAAGGATGGTTTTGCCAAGCCCAAGGATCGCCTGAACAAGCTGAACCAGATATTCGAGCGGATCGAACAATGGACCATGACCAAGACTAAGTTCGAGGTGATGGACACTTGTAACCCGCATGACATCCCGGTCGGACCGATCCTGTCGATGAAAGAGATCATGGAGGATGAAGGTCTTTACGCGACCGGCACGCTGGTCCGCGTGGCGCATCCCGAACGCGGCGAATATGTCTCGGTCGGCTGCCCGATCAAGATGTCGGATAGCGAGGTCGAGGTTGTCCGCTCGCCACTGCTGGGCGAGCACACCAAGGAGATTCTGGCCGACGTTCTGGGATATTCCGGCGCTGAACTGGATACGATCATCGCCTCGGGTGCGGTCGGGGAGGTCAAGTAATGCGTCTGATCGTCATGGGCCAACAAGCATTCGGTAAGGACGTTCTTGCCAAGCTTCTGGATGCCGGCACCGATGAGGTCGTCGCCGTTTACTGCGAACCCGACAAGGACGGCAAACCGGCTGATCCGATCAAGGACTTCGCGCTGGAAAAGGGCCTGCCGGTGCTGCAACCTGCACATTTCAAGGACCAGTCCACCATCGACGAGTTGGCCGCCTTCAACGCCGACCTGATGATCATGGCCTTCGTCAACGTCTTCGTGCCCGAAGCCGCGCGCGACACGCCCAAGCACGGCTCGATCTGTTTCCACCCGTCGCTTCTGCCGCTGCACCGCGGGCCTTCCGCGGTCAACTGGCCGATCATCATGGGCAGCACCAAGTCAGGCTATTCGTGGTTCTATCCCTCGGACGGGCTGGACGAAGGCGATGTCCTGCTGCAATTGGAATGTCCGATCGGCCCCGACGACACCGTGATCGACCTTTATTTCAAGAAAATCTACCCCTCAGCTGTCGACTCTGTCCTGAAGGTCTGCGACCTCTACCGCTCCGGCAACCCGCCGCATATCGAACAAGACGAATCCAAGGCGACGTATGAGCGGCGCTGCACAACCAAGCACACGCAAATCGATTGGAACAAGCCGGTTGCACAGGTCTACAATCTGATCCGCGGCTCCAATCCGGCACCGGGGGCATGGACCACGCTGAACGGCGCGAAGGTCAGTATTTACGATAGTGCGCGCGCGGATGGCGACGGAATTTCGGGGCGCGTCGTGGACATGTCGGAAACGGGCATCATGGTGCAGTGCATCGGTGGTCGTATCCTCGTGAAACGCGTCAAGCCCCACGGTGGCGACAAGCAGGCAGCCTCTGCCTGGGCCGCATCAGCCGGGCTAAGCGTTGGCGACAACATAGGAAATTAGGAAACATCATGGCCCATAAGACAGACATCGAAATTGCACGCGAAGCCAAGAAACAACCGATTCAGGACATCGGCGCCAAGCTGGATATCCCCACCGAGCACCTGCTGCCCTTCGGCCACGACAAAGCAAAGGTGTCAGAGGAATTCATCAAGTCGCTGGCCAAGAACAAGAACGGCCACCTGATCTTGGTGACCGCGATCAACCCAACGCCTGCGGGCGAAGGCAAGACCACGACCACCGTGGGTCTTGGCGACGGTCTGAACGCGATCGGCAAGAAGGCCGCGATCTGCATCCGCGAGGCCTCGCTTGGGCCGAACTTCGGCATGAAGGGCGGCGCTGCCGGGGGTGGCATGTCGCAAGTCGTGCCGATGGAGGATATGAACCTTCACTTCACCGGCGATTTCCATGCGATCACCAGCGCACACAACCTGCTGGCCGCGATGCTGGACAACCACATCTATTGGGGCAACGAGCTGGATATCGACATCCGCCGCATTCCCTACCGCCGCGTGATGGACATGAACGACCGCGCCCTGCGCGAGGTTGTCTGCAACCTCGGCGGCGTCGCCAACGGCTTTCCGCGCGAATCCGGATTCGACATCACCGTGGCCTCCGAAGTCATGGCGATCCTGTGCCTTGCCACCGATCTGCGCGATCTCGAACGCCGCCTTGGCGATATCATCGTGGCCTACCGCCGGGACAAGTCGCCGGTTTACGCCCGCGACATCAAGGCAGACGGTGCGATGACGGTGCTGTTGCAGCAGGCAATGCAACCCAACCTCGTGCAGACGCTGGAAAACAACCCCGCCTTCGTGCATGGCGGTCCGTTCGCCAACATCGCACACGGCTGCAACTCTGTGATCGCAACAACGACCGCCCTGAAGCTCGCCGACTACGTGGTCACAGAGGCCGGCTTCGGTGCCGATCTGGGGGCTGAGAAGTTCTTTGACATCAAGTGCCGCAAGGCCGGCCTCAAGCCCGAGGCGGTCGTGCTGGTCGCCACGGTGCGCGCGATGAAGATGAACGGCGGCGTCGCCAAGGCTGATTTAGGCCCCGAAAACGTCGATGCGGTGAAGAAGGGTTGCGCCAACCTTGGCCAGCACATCGAGAATATCAAACAGTTCGGTGTCCCCGTCGTTGTCGGGATCAACCATTTCGTCACCGACACCGATGCCGAGGTTCAGGCCATAAAGGATTATGTCGCGACGCAAGGATCCGAGGCGGTCCTGTGCAAGCATTGGGCAAAGGGTGGCAAAGGCATCGAGGAACTGGCCCACAAGGTCGTGGCGATGGTCGAAAGCAAGGCTGCACAGTTCGCGCCGCTCTATCCTGACGACATGAGCCTCTTTGAGAAGATCGAAACCGTCGCCAAGCGCATCTACCGCGCCGACGAGGTTCTGGCTGACAAGAAGATCCGCGACCAGCTCAAGCAATGGGAAGAGCAGGGCTACGGCAACCTTCCAGTTTGCATGGCGAAGACTCAGTACAGCTTTACCACCGACCCGAACCGTCGCGGCGCACCGCGCGGTCACAGCCTGCCGGTACGCGAAGTGCGTCTGTCCGCGGGGGCAGGGTTCGTGGTGGTGATCTGCGGCGAGATCATGACGATGCCGGGCCTGCCACGGGTTCCGTCAGCCGAAAACATCCGCATCAACAAGGATGGCCTGATCGACGGCTTGTTCTAGGGAGGGATCGACGTGATACGCAAGATACTGGTTCCGGTTCGGGGCGATGGCAAGGGCGACAACGTCCTTGCCCATGCCGCAGCGGTCGCGCACCGCCACAAGGCCCATATCGAGGTGGTGCATTGTCGTGCGCGACCAGAAGACCTGATGCCCTACGGCGTCCACATTCCCGAGTTCCTGCGCAAGCAGATCATCAAGCAATCCTATGAAGTTGCCGATCAGGAAGAAGCCGGGCTTCGCGGCGAGCTCGAAGTGCTTGGGAAATCATTGAAGCTTGATCAGTCCACTGACAAGATTGGAAAAACCGCCACCCTTTCGTTCGTCGAAGAGGCCGGTCGTCAGGTCGATGTGATCAAGCGACGTGGGCGGCTGTCAGACATGATCGTGGTTGCCAAGCCGGATCGGGACAGGAATCTGGGGCACAACACATTGAAAGCTGCGCTTTTCCATTCTGGTCGACCGGTAATGATGTGCCCGTCATCTGAAACCCCGCCCGTCACGCTGGGGGCAAAGGTCAGCCTGGCGTGGAACGGTAGCGCCGAATCCGCCCGCGCTTTGTCGCAGTGCAAAAGCGTTCTGCGCGGTGCCGACACGATCTGGATTTTGTCAAACGGGGCGAATGCGGGCACTGGAACCTCGGCCGAGGATCTGGTCGCCTATCTGACGCTTCACGGGATTACCGCGACGGTCGAAAGCTTTTCGGCCAAACGGGACATTGGTGCGGAACTGCTGCGCGCAAGCGCGGCGCTGGGCGCCGACATGATGATCATGGGCGCCTATGGCGACAGCCACGAACGGGAAACGATCTTCGGGGGTAACACGCAGACCATCGTTGATACCGCAACGCAACCGGTCCTTCTGAATCACTGATTCAGAAGCGCTGACATCAGGTCGAAGGAACGACCGACGCGACGAAGGCCGCATCAAGAACGGTCACGACCAGCGGGAATACTTCCCGCGAAACCACGATCTAGCCTTAAGGGAGGACCACATGGCTATTACATCTAAGATTCTTAAAAGAGCGGTCGGCGCAGCTGCGCTTGGACTGATGGCTCTGACGAGCACGGCTCAGGCCTGGGAACCAAACAAGCCGGTCGATTTCGTGATCATGGCGGGCGCCGGTGGTGGTGCCGACCAGATCGCGCGTTTCCTGCAATCGGTGGCGGAAAAGAAAGACCTGACCAACCGTCCGCTGGTGCCCAACAACAAGGGTGGCGGATCCGGTGCCGAGGCGCTGATCGCGCTCAACACGGCCTCTGATCCGGATCACACGATCCTGGTGACGCTGAACTCGTTCTTCACCACGCCGATGCGTCAAGAGAGCCTTGGTATCGACGTTTCGACCTTCACGCCGGTGGCGATGATGGGCGTCGACCCGTTCGTTCTGTGGGTTCACAAAGACAGCGGCATCACGAGCTTCGAGCAATGGCTGGAAACTGTGAAGTCGGCCGATGAGTACATCATGGGCGGCACCGGCAAGGGTCAGGAGGACTCGATCGTCATCGCCTATTTGGAAAAGGCCTTTGACCTCAAGATCAAGTACATCCCCTACAAGGGCGGCGGTGACGTGGCCAAGGAACTTGCCGGTCAGCAGATCATGGCGACAGTGAACAACCCCTCTGAAACCAAGGGCTTCTACGCCAATGGTGACGTCGTTCCACTGCTGACCTTCTCGGATGAGCGGATGCCGGCGTTCCCGGACGTGCCGACCTTGAAGGAAAAGGGTCATGATTTCAGCTACTACAACCAGCGTGCCGTTGTTGGCGCACCGGGAATGTCGGCTGAAGCTGCCGAGTATTACCAGACCCTCTTCAAGACCATCTACGACACCGAAGAGTGGCAGGGCTACATGGAATCCGAGAGCCTTTCACCGCTCTGGATGACTGCGGATGAGCAGAAAGCCTACTGGCAGGTTCAGATCGAGAACCACAAGGAACTGCTCGCCGGTATGGAAGAGTAGGGCCGACAGCAACTTCAACTCGGACTTAGGGAGGTCAGAATGCGACGTGGAGAATTCATTACGGCAGGTGTTCTGGCCGTCCTGTCCATCTACATGATGTGGAAAAGCACCGAGTTGGACGTTGGCTATATCAGGGGTGAAGGACCGGGAGGCGGGGCATGGCCGTTCTGGCTCTCGGCGATCATGCTAATCAGCACGATCCTGATTGCAATCAATGCGGCAAGGCGGACCTCTCCGCCTTCCCAATCCGACGAACCGGTGCTTGATGCAGAAGGCCGGAAGATGCTGATCGAAGTATTCGGCGGGATCTTCGTGTTCGTGGCGCTTATCGGGATCATCTCGATGTACGGCGCGATGATGGTCTTCCTGTTCTACTACCTTTGGTTCCTGGGCCGGCATTCGCTGACGCTGTCGCTCGTTATTTCGATCGCCACTCCCGTCGTCTTCTTCTTCTTCTTCGAAGCGTTGATGCGGGTGACGATGCCCAAAGGCATGGGTTTCACCGAGCCGTTCTACAACTGGCTCAACACGATCATCTACTGACGCCGCACTGGGAGTGAACTAGACCATGGAAATTCTCGCACTTCTTACCGGCGGCCTTCTCGAGGCACTGGAGCCGCTCAATCTCTTGCTGATCATCCTTGGCGTCACGCTGGGCCTGTTCATAGGCATGATGCCCGGACTTGGGTCGGTGAACGGCGTGGCGATCTTGCTGCCGATCACCTTCCTGGTGCCACCTGCCTCTGCCATCATCTTTCTCGCCGCTATCTACTACGGCGCGATGTATGGGGGGGCGATCAGTTCGATCACGCTTGGGATACCAGGCGCCTCGACCGCAGTCGCAACCACATTCGACGGTCGACCCCTGGCGCTGAAAGGCAAAGCCAGTCTGGCGCTGGTGACAGCAGCGATTGCGTCCTTCATCGGCGGTAGCGTCTCGATCATCCTGTTCACGATGTTCGCGCCCGTTCTGGCATCGGTCGCGCTCAGCTTTGGCTCGCCAGAGATCTTCGCGCTGATGCTTCTGGCTTTCGCGACGTTCGTCGGCCTGGGCGGGGACGATATCCCGAAGACGATCCTGTCAATCTGTCTGGGTCTGGTCTTTGCCGCCGTCGGGTTCGACGAAATTTCAGGCGAACCGCGCCTGGTGTTTTTCGGCGTCTCAGGCTTCCTGCATGGTATCAACTTCCTTGTACTCGCAATTGGCGTCTACGGTATCGGAGAGATGCTGTGGACCATCGACACCACCCGCGGCAAGATCACGTCGACCGAAGCCAAGATCAGCGTCAAAGGTGTCATCCACGACACGAAGGAATCCCTGAGACTGGGCTGGAAGGGCATGTCGATCGGCTCTTTCCTCGGCTTCTTCGTCGGCATCCTGCCTGCGGCCGGCGCAACACCCGGTTCGCTGATGGCTTACGGTATCGCCAAGCTGACCTCGCGCGATCCTGACAGCTACGGCAAGGGCAACCCAGACGGCGTCGCGGCACCGGAATCGGCCAACAACTCGGCTTCCACCGGCTCTATGCTGCCGATGCTGACGCTGGGCATTCCGGGTTCTCCGACGACCGCGATCTTGCTTGGTGGCATGGTGATCTGGGGCCTAACCCCCGGTCCGCGCCTTTTCACCGACGAACCGGCTTTCGTATGGGGCTTGATCGGGTCGTTCTACGTGTCGAACTTCTTTGCGCTGGTGATCAACCTGTCGTTCATCCCGCTCTTCATCTGGATGCTGCGTATGCCGTTCACGATCCTCGCGCCGATGATCTTCGTGCTGTCCATCGTCGGCGGCTATGCGGCCACCAACGATATGCACGACGTCTGGCTGATGATCGGCTTCGGCCTCAGCGCGTTCTTCTTGCGCAAGTTCGACTATCCTTTGGCGCCTGCCGTGCTGGCCATCGTGCTTGGACCGATCGCGGAGCCGACGCTGCGCCAGTCTCTGTTGCTGTCGTCGGGTGATCCGTCGATCTTCTTCACCCGGCCCATCGCGGGTCCGATCACCATCGTAGCGATCATCCTGATCCTGCTGCCGTTGTTCAAGGTGATCAAGAACCGGATTTCGGGTCCGCACGCGCGCGGCGCCTAGGCGTTCCTGGCACGCTCGTCAGGCATCGCAGAAACCTTCGGGACGGCAGTCAATGCCGTCCCATCTGCGTTGAAAAAGGAGGTTCGATGACCCAGACCGCTGTTCGGCATCACGCCTGGAACCCCGGCCTGACCTCCGAGATCCCGGCACGGTTACTGCCGAGGATCACTCTCTACGATCCCCGCAATTCCTCGATTGACTATAGTGCTGCAAAGGAAGCTGCCGACTTCTGCGGGCTCAAGCCGCAGGACATGGTCGCGTTCAATGTCAGCCGCCTTGCGATGCACGAGATTCTGATCCGGGTTACCGCCGACCTGTTCGTGCCGGACGGGCCGATGTACGAGGAACTGGGTCTCAACCTGCGCAGTATGGCGGCGCGCATCCTGAACGGCTATGCGCTGCCTCGGATGGCGGAACTTGAAGCGCAATTCGCGAAACTGAGGTCCGAGGTCGAAGCAACGCTCGGTGCGATCCTCGACCGCGACATCTATCATCGCGCCAACCCCGCAGAGCCGCCAAAGCCGGGTATCTTCCGGCGTGTTTTCAGCAAGCAAGAACAGGCCCCGAAAGATCAGACACCCGCCGAGTTGCTGGCGCTCGCGCTATGGCGCGACAAGAGCGGACACGGCGGCTCTGATCTGGAAACCGCCTGTCTGAAGGGTCTGCAAACCATCGTCGGCGGTATCATTGGCCAACGCGGCAAGCTGCTGGCGGACAAGGCGCTGATCATCCGGCTGGCGTCGAACTGGGTCTGCAATACCCACGGAAGCGAAATGGTCGGCGGTCTGCTTGACCCGATCATTCGCGACGCCGCCAAGGCAGAGGATTACCGGCTACTGCCACACCAAACCGCGCCGGTCGTGATGAACGTCAAGGGTGCGTCCGGCGCGGGCAAAAGCACCATCCGGCCGCTGCAACGTGACTTAGCAGAGCGTTTGGGGATCCCATGGCAGGATTTCGCGCTGGTAAGCCCGGATTACTGGCGGAAATTTCTGCTCGACTACAAAAGCCTCGGCGATGACTACAAATATGCCGCGATGCTGACGGGTCAGGAGCTCGAGATCATCGACAAGAAGCTCGACCGTTACATGGAAGGCAAGGCCGCGCGCGGTCAGATGCCGCATCTGCTGATCGACCGCTTTCGGTTCGACAGTTTCGTGACCGCGCCGAAACAGCAAGCCGACGGCCGCCTGCTCAGCCGTTTCGGGGATCGCGTGTTCATGTTCTTCATGATTACGCCACCACCCGAAACCGTCGAACGGGCGTGGAAGCGCGGCAAGGAAACCGGGCGTTACAAGGCGGTGGACGATCTGCTTTACCATAATATCGAAGCTTACACCGGCATGCCGCAGTTATTCTTCACCTGGGTGAACAAGCAAAAACAGAAGATCCATTTCGAGTTTCTCGACAACAGCGTCGCTTACGGCGAGCGTCCGAAAACCGCGGCCTTCGGATGGAACGGGCAGCTGACCGTTCTGGACATGGAGTGTCTGCGACAACTGAACCGCTACAAGCGGATCAACGTCGACGCCCGCCGGCCAGAGGATGTGTTTGAGAATGCCACCGGTCCAGATGACGATTTTCTGGCCGAGTGCATCGCGAGAATCCCAGAAGTGGTTTTCGTCGATCCCAAATCATTGCGTGTTCTGGCCCGCACGAAAAAGGGGATCTCAGTGCAAGACAGGGGCGGGTTCTTCAAGAAAGCCGGCCTTTCCGACGCGATCAGACCGCAGGAAGCAGATTCCGACAGCGAAGGTTCCGTTCTCGACGCCTCGCATGAGAAGAAATTCACCATCGGGGATTGGGGTTAGGACGACCGCCTAACTTTTCGGCACAAGAAGGATCTTGCCGCGATGCCCCGCCTTTTCCATCATCTCATGGGCCGCGGTCGCTTCCGCGAATGGAAACACCTCGTGCGTCTGCGCTTTCAGCCGGCCATCCGCGAACATCGGCCAAACCTTCACGCGCAAATCCGCTGCCACCGCTGACTTGAATGCCTCGGGCCGCGAGCGCAACGTCGATCCGGTATAAACCAGCCGCTTGAGCATGATCGGCATCAGATTGATCTCGACCTTCGATCCGGCATTGAATGCCAGTTGCACGATCCGCGCATCCGCACTGGCCGCCTTGATGTTACGCGCGACATAGTCGCCGCCGATAATGTCGAGGATCAGGTCCGCGCCGCCAGCCTCGCGGACGATCTCGACGAAATCGTCATCCTTGAAATTGATCGCCCGCTCCGCACCCAGGCCCTCGGCATAGGCGCAATCCTCGGCATTGGCGCAGGTGGTGAACACCCGCATCCCCAACTGACAGCCCAACTGGATCGCCGTCGATCCAATGCCGCCCGCGCCGCCGTGTACCAACAGGGTCTGTCCTGGCGCTACCTTCTGTTCAAAGAACAGATTGCTCCAGACGGTAAAGTAAGTCTCGCACAGCCCGGCCGCGTCGACCTCGGACACGCCTTCCGGGATCGGCAGGCAATGGGTCGCGTCGATGGCCACATACTCGGCATAGCCGCCGCCATTGGTCAGCGCGCACAGCTTGTCACCCACCGACCAGCCCGACACATCCGCACCAACCGCCACAACTTCGCCCGACACCTCCAGCCCCAAAAGATCCGACGCGCCCTTCGGCGGCGGATAGTGCCCGCGCCGCTGCACCAGATCGGGGCCATTGACGCCAGCCGCGATGACCCGCACCAGAACCTCGCTATCGCGCAACTCCGCCAGCGGTCGCTCACCCAACTCCAGAACATCAGGCCCCCCGGGTTCGCGCATTTCGATGGTCTTCATACTGGCTGGCAACATGCTGGCTCCGGGTCGAATTGACTGGAAGATTCTTTGGGCAAAACCTATCCTTTCCAGAACGGTATTTATTGTGGTGCCGAATGGCAAACCGAAAGCCGGGTGACCCCGATGGCGGATATCCGCGACATGCAGCTGCTTGTATCGCTTTCGCGCCACAAGCACTTTTCGCGCGCGGCAGATGACTGCGGCATCTCGCAGCCGGCATTTTCCGCTCGCATCCGAAAGATGGAGGAAGGCTTTGCGCTGCCTCTGGTGCGGCGCGGCAACAAGTTCCTCGGGTTTACCCGCGAAGGCGAGGTGGTGCTTAAATGGGCGCGCAAGCTTCTGGGCGATGTCGAGGGCATGCGGCAGGAAATCGACGCGCTCAGCAGCAACCTGAACGGTAAGCTGGCGGTCGGGGTGATTCCCACCGCCTTGCCCTTCGCGGCACGGGCGTCGGCGCAGTTACGCCGACTTCACCCGAATTTGCTGATCGAGATTCACTCGCTTTCGACCCGGTTGATCGAGATCCGACTGAACGACTTTTCGCTCGATGCCGGGATCATGTATTACGACGATGCCGACCCGGAAACGACCGACAAGCTCTACGAAGAGACCTATGTGCTGATCATGCCCAAGGCGATGGCGCCGCGCAGCACCGGGCAGGCGACATGGTCGGAAGCCGCGCGACTGCCACTCTGTCTGCTGACCCGCGACATGCGAAACCGCCAGTTGCTCGACGATGTTTTCAAGGGACTTCAAGAGGTTCCGACCATCGACATGGAGGCCAGCGACTTTACTGCCGTGCTGGCGCAGGTCGCCAGCGGCACGGCAGCCACGATTGCCCCGCTGGATGTCGCCAAGACCTTTCTGGCCCCTGGTACCACCGTTCAGTTGCCGCTAGTCGAACCGGTCGTCAGCCACATGGTCGGCCTGTCGATCAAGGATCAAAGCCCGCCGCTGCCAATGGTGCAGGCGCTGCGTCTGGCGGTGCGGGCGTCATTATAATGAAAAACGATGATGCGTTCCAATAGCTCTATTGGAAACTATGATCGTTTCCTGCGATAAGTGCGTCGCCATTTGGGAGAGGTTGCCATGAACGTTCAGAACAACAAGCCGGGGGTCTGGAAATCAGGCAAGGGCAAAGGGCGCCATACGCCAAAGGGTCGGCAGTATGATGATGCCGCACTGGCCGACGTGCGCGACCTGCTTGGTGACAAGCCGCGCCGCGCGGACCTTCTGATCGAACATCTGCATCTCATTCAGGACAAATACGGTTGCCTGTCCGCCGCACATCTGGTCGCGCTGGCCGAGGAGATGCGCTTGTCTCAGGCCGAGGTCTACGAGGTCGCGACCTTCTACGCCCATTTCGACGTGGTCAAGGAAGGCGAAGCACCGCCCCCCGATCTGACCATCCGCGTCTGTAATAGCCTCTCGTGCGAACTGGCCGGTGCGCAGCAATTGCTTGCCGCCCTTGAAAAAGGGATGGACCCGGGCAAGGTGCGTGTCCTCCGCGCGCCTTGCATGGGACGCTGCGACACCGCGCCGGTTCTGGAAATCGGTCACCACCACATCGACCATGCGACGCCCGAAAAGGTGTTGGCCGCGATCAAGGCCGATGACACCCACGCCCATGTCCCGGCCTACGAAACCTTCGCTGCCTACAAGGCTGGCGGCGGCTACAAGGCACTTGCGGACCTGCGCGGAGGGTCATCAACACCCGAACAGGTGCAGGACAAGGTCCTCGCATCCGGGCTGCGTGGTCTGGGCGGGGCAGGGTTCCCGTCCGGCAAAAAATGGTCATTCGTGCGCGCTGAAAAAGGCCCGCGCTATCTGGCCGTGAACGGCGACGAAGGCGAACCCGGCACGTTCAAGGACCGCTTCTACCTCGAACGCACGCCGCATCTCTTCCTCGAAGGCATGCTGATCGCCGCCTGGGCGGTCGAGGCGGAAACCTGCTTCATCTACATGCGCGATGAATATCCCGCCGTGCTGCACATCCTCGCCACCGAAATCGCGGCTTTGGAACAGGCCGGCATCGTCAAGCCCGGCTATATCGACCTGCGCCGCGGCGCCGGCGCCGATATCTGCGGCGAAGAAAGTGCCATGATCGAGTCGATCGAGGGCAAGCGCGGCATGCCACGCCACCGCCCGCCGTTCGTGGCACAGGTCGGTGTCTTCAACCGCCCGACGCTCGTGCACAACGTCGAAACCCTCCACTGGGTCACCAAGGTCTGCCGCGAAGGCCCCGAGGTGCTGAACAGCACCGAAAAGAACGGCCGCAAGGGCCTGCGATCCTTCTCGGTCTCGGGCCGCGTCAAGACCCCCGGCGTGCACCTTCTGCCCGCCGGATCGACCATCACCGACATCATCGAGGCCTCGGGCGGCATGCTCGACGGCCACACCTTCAAAGCCTACCAACCCGGTGGCCCCTCTGCCGGCCTGCTGCCCGCCAGCATGAATGACATCCCGATGGATTTCGACACTCTGCAACCGCATGGCAGCTTCATCGGTTCCGCCGCCATCGTGGTCCTGTCCGACAAGGACCGCGCCCGCGATGCCGCGCTGAACATGTTGCGGTTCTTCGAGGATGAAAGCTGCGGCCAATGCACCCCCTGCCGCGTCGGCTGCGAAAAGGCCGTCAAGCTGATGCAGGAAGACACCTGGGACCAGCCGCTGCTGGAGGACCTGTGCAAGGTCATGGTCGATGCCTCGATCTGCGGACTGGGTCAGGCCGCGCCCAATCCGATCCTCTTGACGATGAAGCATTTCGCCTCAGAGGTTGGCATCGGCGGTGCCAGCGCTTCAACACAGAAAACCGGCTACGGCACCGAACAAGGTCTGGAGAACAAGCAATGAGCACACCGATCAAGTTCTCGCTCGATGGCAAGGAAGTCACCGCCGAAACCGGCGAAACCATCTGGACCGTCGCCAAGCGCGAAGGCACCACGATCCCGCATCTGTGCCACAAGGACTCGCCCGGTTACCGGGCCGACGGCAACTGCCGCGCCTGCATGGTCGAGATCGACGGTGAACGCGTGCTGGCCGCCTCCTGCGTGCGCATCCCCACCGAAGGCATGGTGGTAAAATCCGACTCCGCCCGCGCCAAGACCGCCCGCAAACTGGTCATCGAGATGCTCGTGGCCGATCAGCCACCCAAGGAAGAGGCCCACGACAGCGCCTCGCATTTCTGGGACATGGCCGATGTGCAGGGCGTGACGACAAGCCGCTTCCCGAAGATCGAGAAACAGCGCATTCCGCTGCTGGACGCCTCGCACCTTGCGATGTCGGTCAATCTCGACGCCTGCATCCAGTGCAACCTCTGCGTCCGCGCCTGCCGCGAAGTGCAGGTCAATGATGTGATCGGCATGTCGGGCCGTGGCCACGACAGCAAGATCACCTTCGATTTCGACGATCCGATGGGCGCCTCGACCTGCGTGGCCTGCGGCGAATGCGTTCAGGCGTGTCCCACCGGCGCTCTAATGCCCGCGACAGTTCTCGACGACGCCGGACACGGTTCCAGCAAGGATTTCGACCGCGAAGTTGAAAGCATCTGCCCGTTCTGCGGCGTCGGCTGCCAGCTGTCGTTCAAGATCAAGGACGACAAGATCGCATGGGTCGACGGCGTCGATGGCCCGGCGAACGAGAACCGCCTCTGCGTCAAGGGCCGCTTCGGGTTCGACTACATCCACCATCCGCACCGCCTGACCAAACCGCTAATCCGGCGCGAGGATGCATCGGCCAAGGGCCTCAACGTCGACCCCGCCAATCTGATGACGCATTTCCGCGAAGCCACATGGGACGAAGCGTTGGACAAGGCGGCCAACGGCATGAAGGGGCGCGGCAAAGAGATTGCCGGCTTCGGCTCTGCCAAATGCTCCAATGAAGAGGCGTATCTCTTCCAAAAGCTGATCCGTCAGGCGTTCAAGCACAACAACGTCGACCACTGCACCCGGCTTTGCCACGCCTCCTCGGTCGCGGCGCTGCTGGAAAACGTCGGCTCGGGCGCTGTGACAGCCACCTTCAACGAGATCGAGAATGCCGACGTCGCCATCGTCATCGGCGCCAACCCGACCGAAAACCACCCCGTCGCCGCCACCTATTTCAAGCAATTCGCCAAGCGCGGCGGCAAGCTGATCATCATGGACCCGCGCGGCACCGGCATGAAGCGTCACGCGTCCCACATGCTGCAATTCCGCCCCGGCACCGACGTGGCGATGCTGAACGCGATCATGAATGTGATCGTCGAGGAAAAACTGTACGACGATCAATATATCGCCGGTTTCACCGAAAACTGGGAGGCGATGAAGGACCACCTGAAGGGCTTCACCCCCGAAAAGATGGCACCGCTCTGCGGCGTCAAGGCCGACGTGCTGCGCGACGTTGCGCGCACCTTTGCGGGCGCCCGCGCGGGGATGATCTTCTGGGGCATGGGGATTTCCCAGCATATCCACGGCACCGACAATTCGCGCTGCCTGATCTCGCTTGCCCTGATGACCGGCCAGGTTGGCCGCCCCGGCGCTGGCCTGCACCCGTTGCGCGGCCAGAACAACGTCCAGGGCGCCTCCGACGCTGGACTGGTCCCGATGTTCCTGCCCGATTACCAGACCGTCACGGATGAGGGCGTGCGCAAGGCTTTCACCGATGTCTGGGGCACCGGAGATTTCTCCGCCGAAAAGGGCCTGACCGTCGTCGAGATCATGGATGCGGTCCACGCGGGCGACATCAAGGGCATGTATATCCTTGGCGAAAACCCCGCCATGTCCGATCCCGACGTCGAACACGCCCGCGATGCGCTGGCGAAGCTCGATCACCTCGTGGTGCAGGATATCTTCCTGACCGAAACTGCGAACTATGCCGATGTGGTGCTGCCTTCCTCGGCATGGCCCGAAAAGACCGGCACCGTGACCAACACCAACCGTCAGGTCCAGATGGGCCGCCCTGCTGTATCACCTCCGGGCGAGGCGCAGGAAGACTGGTGGATCACCACGGAACTGGCCAAGCGGCTGGGGCTGAACTGGGAATACTCCCATCCCAAACAGGTCTTCAACGAGATGAAGATCAACATGAAAAGCCTCGACAACATCACTTGGGAACGGCTTGAAAAGGCCGCCGTTACCTACCCAAGCCTGACACCGGACGATCCCGGCCAGCCGATCGTATTCGCCGAAGGCTTCCCGCGCCCCAACGGTCGCGCGCGCTTCACCCCCGCGCAGGTCACCGCCCCGGCAGAGACGCCCGATGCCGACTATCCGATGATCCTGATCACCGGTCGGCAACTGGAACACTGGCACACCGGTTCGATGACCCGCCGCGCGTCGGTGCTGGACTGGGCAGAGCCAGAGGCGAACGCCTCGCTGCACCCCAAAACCCTGCGCAAACTGGGCGTCGAACCGGGCGGCATGATCACGGTGGAAACCCGCCGCGGCAAGATCCAGATCATGGCCCGCGCCGACCGCAGCGTGGCGGAAGACATGGTGTTCCTGCCCTTCGCCTATGTCGAAGCCGCAGCCAACATCCTGACCAACCCCAGCCTCGATCCCTACGGCAAGATCCCGGAATTCAAGTTTTCTGCCTGTAGGGCAACAGCAGGCAAAGCCGAAACCGTGCAGGCTGCCGAATAGGGCGGTCCGGACCAACAAGCACGACGCTTGCCAACCTCGGGTTGGCCAGCGTCACGCGGCTATTGCTGGCGGTGATCCGAAAATTCAGAGGTTCTCGTCCGGCGCGCAAAAATCCGTGGGTCGGGTGCGACCCAGATAGAACCTGATGTCGAATGACCCGCGCCGCAGGCTAAGCCTGAACTCTGGCATCTTGCGGTTCTGCTTTTCGATTGCTTCGCGAAAGAGCGACACGATCCGGTCCTGCGCCTCGATGACCATCGCGGGATCGTCGCGACCGACCTGATACCGTGACGCGATATTCTCGACCACGAATTCGTCCTTGCCAGCTTCATCGCAAAGCTCCGCGACCTGTGCGAACCCTGCTCGGATCGAGTGGGCCGAGTTTGCTTCGATCCGGCTCCAGTCGATCAGCAATTCGTGCCGAGTCCGCGCAAATTTCCAGACCTCGGATTCCAGAAGTGCGTTCTTTGGTTGAAGCATCTTCTGCCGCCTCTCGGGGATCTGCCGACGCGACAGTGATATCGCGTTGCTTATGGTGGTCATGTCGAGGGTTGCCATATCGGTCACTTTGAAACACTCCGCCTTACCATCCGGCCCAAGCCGTGAATTGCCGCTGGTCTCTTTCGGGTCGTCATCACATGGCAATTCAGACCGTAACAACTTCAGCGTGTTGCCAAATCTGCTTCGTGATAAGAGGCGAATTCGAAAAGGATAGTTCGGTCTGAGGAAACAATCGTGCTTATTTCTGCCACAATTCCACGACTCAAGAACGATTTGGCATTTTTGCTGACACATTCTCGCCTTGTTTTGCGAAATTCGGCCGAAATCAGGCCTGAAACACAGCCGCGACGCCTCGCTTTCCGGGCCGACCTGACCATTTCGACAGGTTGTCACGACGCAAATTGCAGCCCTTTCAGGGCAGAATTAACGAATCGGTAACCACCTACTGCCGGCGTCTTCCAACCACCCGGAACACCAGTGGGGCGCCAAAGATGACAAATGTAATCCGCGCGACATGGCTGATCGAGACATAGGCAATGTCTTGCCCCATCGCCAACGCAAGCAGGCTCATCTCGGTCAATCCGCCCGGTGAATACGCCAGAAACGCTTGCCGGGCATCGATGCCGGTCAGCCATGCCAGACACTCTGCAAAACCCACCGCGACCAGAATCATCAGACTTGATGACCCGGTCCCCAGCGCCATGTCGCGTCCGATGTCGCGCAGTGTGGTTCCCGCGAAGCGGCAGCCGATCACCGTGCCCAGAACGATCTGCGCGACGATGATCAGGACAGTGGGCGGCGGCACTTCGACAACGCCGATGACATGCGCCACGCCGCTTAACAACATCGGTCCCAGCATCGGTGCGGCGGGCAGGCGCAGAAATCGGCCCAGCGGAATCCCGACCAATCCGGCCGCCACCAGCCAGCCGATGTCGACCAGCCCGAGCGTGCCGATCCCGACCCAGGGCCGGGACTGCCGATCCGATGCGA
This sequence comes from Paracoccaceae bacterium, assembly GCA_037968535.1. Lineage (GTDB taxonomy): Bacteria > Pseudomonadota > Alphaproteobacteria > Rhodobacterales > Rhodobacteraceae > JAHEAO01. The sequence goes on along the minus strand of JBBKVT010000323.1, from coordinate 4,190 downwards.
CGCCCAGCACAAAGCCGAAAAACAGCACCACGAAAACGATCACCACCAAAATCCGAACCGCATGCGCCAAAGCGATGCGCCGCTCGTCGCCACCGGCGGCCGCGCCAAGGATCACCATGTCGTTCAGCCCGCCCGGCATCGACGAGAAAAAGGCCGTGACAGGATCGAACCCGCCGATCCGTCTGTAGAAAAGATAGGACGTCCCGCCCGCGACGATCAGGAACGGGATCAGCAGCAACATCGAAGGCCACCAGTCCAGCGCCTGTGACAGAACCTCGCGGTTGACGCTCGATCCGATCATTACGCCGATGATGGGGATCACGATAGGCCGCAAGGTCATCGGCGCTGCAACCGGCAGCCGCAGCATCGCCGCGATCGTGTTGCCGATCATCGGCCCCAGCATCCACGGAAGCGGCACCCCCAGCCGGTTGGCAAGTATCCCTGACCCGATGCCGATACCCAGCGCCATCGCCGCGCGAGTCCATCCAGCGTCTATCGAATGCCGTATCATTCCGCCTGACTAGCCGGTGCGCGGATGCTCTGCGACCCCGAATTGGTCGACCGCATTATTTGTCCGAAAATATCCCCGCTGGAGGCCAGAAATCCTGCCCCTCCATCGCCGCCAGGCCGAGCGGTCAATCCACGCCGCCGAGATGACGCTCACCCCGCGCGACCCCAAGTGAAATCTGCTTCTGCCGCTCGCGGAACCGCGCCTTGTCGATCTCTGACGTCGCATCGACACAGTGGTGGCAGGAGACACCCGCCTCGAACTCCGGCCGCTCGGTATCGGCGGGCAAGATCGGTCGTCGACAGGCGAAACACAGCATGTGCGGCCCCTCGAGCAACCCGTGCCCGACAGATACCCTGCCGTCGAAGACGAAGCACTCCCCGGTCCAGCGGCTTTCGTGTTCCGGCACGGCTTCCAGATATTTCAGGATGCCACCCTTCAGGTGATAGACGTCCGCAACCCCCTGACCCAGCAGGTAGTTCGTTGACTTCTCGCAACGTATCCCGCCGGTGCAGAACATCGCGATCCGCTTGCCGGCGAACCGGGACTTGTTGGCCTGCCACCACGCGGGGAATTCGCCGAAGCTGTTGGTCGCCGGATCGACCGCGCCCTCGAACGTGCCGATCGCCACTTCGTAGTCGTTGCGGGTGTCGATCACCGCCACATCCGGCGCCGCGATCAGCGCGTTCCAATCCGGGGCGTCCACGTAATGCCCGACCCTCGCGCGCGGGTCGATGTCGGGCTGGCCCATGGTCACGATCTCGCGCTTAAGCCGCACCTTCAGTCGGTGGAACGGCAAATCGGTCGCGTGGCTTTCCTTCCACTCCAGATCGGCGCAACCCGGCAGCGCCCGCAGATGTGCCAGCACCGCGTCGATACCACCACGCGGCCCCGCAATCGTGCCGTTGATGCCTTCAGCCGCCAGCAACAACGTCCCCTTCACGCCTTCCGACAGGCAAAGAAGCCGCAACGGATCCCGCAGGCTGGCGGGGTCCGGCAAGCGGGTGAAATGGTAAAGGGCCGCGACGGTGAACATGGGCGGCGACATAAGCCAATTGCGGGGTGCGGGGCAAGGGCCAACGGCGCGGCGCCAATCCGGTGATCTCTGCGCATCCATGCCCACTGCCCGCCCTGCCATTGACCTCGCGTGGCGCCGTCCTTACCCATGTTCTTATCGGAACGGAGTCCGCCATGCAGCCTGCCAGCCACGCGCTTCTGATCATCGACATGCAGAACGATTTCTGCCCCGGCGGCAGCCTTGCGGTGGATGACGGCGACAGCATCGTGCCGGGCATCAACGCGCTGACCGACGATTTCGCGACGGTCATCCTGACGCAGGACTGGCATCCCGCCGGGCATTCGTCCTTCGCCAGCCAGCACCCTGGTGCTGCACCCTTCAGCCTGATCGACATGCCTTACGGTCCGCAGGTTCTGTGGCCCGATCACTGCGTGCAAGGCTCGAAAGGCGCTGCATTTCACAAGGGTCTGAACACCGACCGCGCCGATCTGATTGTCCGCAAGGGGTTCCGTCCCCAGATCGACAGCTATTCGGCGTTCTTCGAGAATGACCACAAAACCCCCACCGGTCTGCATGGATACTGCGAGGAACGCGGCATCAGCCGGTTGACGATGGTCGGATTGGCCACCGATTTCTGCGTCCAGTATTCAGCGCTCGATGCGGTGCGTCTGGGCTATGCGGTGACCGTACGCGAAGACCTGTCTCGGGGCATCGACCTTGATGGATCGCTGGAAGATGCCCGCACCGCCATGCTGGCGGCCAACATCGTGCTGGAGCCTTGAATGACCGATATCGCGCGCCGCGTCTATAACCACAAATGGAAGATCGACCCGATCATCCGATCGCTGATCGACACGGATTTCTACAAGCTCCTGATGTGCCAGTCGGTGTTCCGCAACAAGCCCGATACTGAAGTCACCTTCTCGCTGATCAACCGCACCAAGTCGATCCGCATCGCCGACATCATCGACGAGGGCGAACTGCGCGAACAGCTTGATCACGTCCGCTCGCTGACGCTCGCGCGCGGCGAAAGCACATGGCTGCGCGGCAACACCTTCTACGGCAAACGCCAGATGTTCCGTCCCGATTTCATGGAATGGTTCGAGCGGCTGCGCCTTCCGCCCTATCATCTCGAAAAACGCGACGGCCAGTACCAGCTGACCTTCGAAGGCAGATGGCCCGAAGTCATGATGTGGGAAATTCCGGCGCTCGCGATCCTGATGGAACTGCGCAGCCGCGCCGTCCTGCGCGACATGGGCCGGTTCGAATTGCAGGTGCTCTACGCCCGCGCAACAACCAAACTCTGGGAAAAAGTCGAGGCCCTGCGCAAGGTGCCAGACCTGCGCATTGCAGATTTCGGCACTCGCCGCCGGCATTCCTTCCTGTGGCAGGACTGGTGCGTGCAGGCGATGGTGGAAGGCCTGGGCGAAAAATTCGTCGGCACCTCGAACTGCGTGATCGCGATGCGGCAGGATATCGAGGCGATCGGCACCAATGCACATGAACTGCCGATGGTCTATGCAGCCCTTGCCGATAGCGACGAGGAACTGGCCCGCGCGCCCTACGAGGTTCTGGCCGACTGGCAACAGGAACATGACGGCAATCTAAGGGTCATCCTGCCCGACACCTACGGCACCAAGGGCTTTTTGCAAAACGCCCCCGACTGGCTTGCCGGCTGGACCGGCATCCGCATCGATTCAGGCGATCCCGCGACCGGGGCCGAAATCGCGATCGACTGGTGGAAAAGCCGGGGCGAGGATCCACGCAAGAAGCTCGTCATCTTTTCAGACGGCCTCGATGTTGACAAGATCGCTGCCCTGCAAAAGCAGTTTGCCGGTCGGGTCCGGGTCTCGTTCGGCTGGGGCACACTCCTGACCAACGACTTCCGCGGCCTGGTTCCCGGTGACGCGCTTGCGCCGTTCTCGCTGGTCTGCAAGGCGGTCAGCGCCAATGGCCGCCCGACCGTGAAACTTTCCGACAATCCCGAGAAAGCGATGGGTCCGAAGGAAGAGATCGAGCGCTACAAGCGCGTGTTCGGCGTCGGCAAGCAAGAGCGGTTGGCAGTCGTCGTATAAGCCGGACCCGTCAGTGCAGCCGCGCGTGCACCAGGTAGGCCTCAACCGTGGTCTCACCCAGCGCGCGAAGCGCTTCGAGACGGTGAAACCCTTCGATCAGCACGAACTTGTCGCCATCCGCCCGCAACCGGATCGGCGTGGTCTGACCGTTTTCCAGCATGTCTTCGGCAATCTCCTGCACCTTGACAGGATCAAGCGTCTTGACCCGCTTGACCGGCACGCGGACATCCGCAACGGGGATTCTCTGTTTCTTCAACATGACGCGATCCTGCCCGTGTTGGCCGCCCGATGCCAGCCCGGACTTCGCCAGCACTTGCGCATACCTCACGCCACCGGAATGATGGATGCGACATGACCAGCCCAAGGGACGCTGCAACACATGACCCGCAAGCCAGCCCATTCCTCGATCGTGGAAGCAATCGGAGGAACCCCGTCGGTCTGGCTTGACCGGCTGGCGCAGAACCGAGGCCTGAACGGGCGCATTCTGGCGAAACTCGATCATCTGAACCCGGGCTTTTCGAAGAAGGACCGGGCCGCCAGAAGCATCATCCAGATCGCAAGGGCGTCCGGCGCATTGCGTCCCGGCCAG
>JBBKVT010000322.1:0-4435 GCA_037968535.1 Paracoccaceae bacterium | reverse complement strand
AGCGGAAGTCTGAAAGGCGCGCCTTACGTTCATTGTCTCAACAAATATCCTCGCCGAAGGCCAATGAAAATTGTCGACCGCCTCAGACGATCAGTTCAGCTGCACCATCTTGCCGGGATTGAGGATGTTGCCGGGATCGAGCGCGCGCTTGATGTCGGCCATCACCGACCATCCCGGCCCATGTTCCCGTTCCATATAGTCAAGCTTGCCAATACCGATGCCATGCTCGCCGGTGATTGTGCCATCCATCGCCAGTGCCCGGTCGGCCATGCGGCCGGACAGCCGCAGTGCTTCGTCCATTTCGGCGCTGTCGGCCGGGTCGACCAGCAGGATCGCGTGGAAATTGCCGTCTCCGACATGACCCAGAATCGGGCCTTGAAGCGGCGAGGCCGCGATGTCCGCGCGGGTTTCTTCCACCGCTTCGGCCAGCCGTGAGATCGGCACACAGATATCGGTCACCACGGCCCGCGCGCCGGGACGCAGGGCGAGGCAGGCGTAATAGGCGTTGTGGCGCATCTTCCAAAGCGCGGTGCGGTCTTCGGTTCGGTCCGACCAGCGAAACTCGGTGGCGCCGAACTCGGCGGCTACGTCGCCGAACCGTCGGGCGTCCTCGGCGACAGCAGCAGGCGAGCCGTGGAACTCAATCATCAGGTGCGCAGCTTCGGGCATCGACGCATTGGCGTAGCGGTTAAAGGCCGCTGCCGTCGCGGGATCGGCAAACTCGATCCGCGCCATCGGGATGCCGACCTGGATCGTCGCGAAAACGGCATTCACGGCCTCTTCTATGCCGGGGAAGGCACAGACGGCGGCCGAGGTCGCCTCGGGCTGACCATAAAGCCGCAGCGTCAGTTCGGTCATCAGCCCCAGCGTGCCTTCGGAACCGACCAGCAGGGCGGTCAGGTCGTAGCCGGCGCTTGACTTGCGCGCACGAGTGCCGGTGCGGATCACCCGGCCATCTGCCAGCACACATTCTGTAGCAAGGACGTTGTCGCGCATCGTGCCGTAGCGCACGGCGGTGGTGCCAGACGCGCGGGTTCCTGCCATGCCGCCGATGGACGCATTGGCGCCAGGATCAACGGGGAAGAACAGGCCAGTGGTGCGCAGTTCGGTGTTCAAATCCTCTCTGGTTACGCCGGGTTGGACGGTCACGTCCATATCCTCGGGGCTGATCCGCAACACCTTGTTCATGTGCCGGAAATCGACGCAGACGCCGCCCCGGATCGCAAGGCCGTGGCCTTCTAACGATGTCCCCGCCCCCCACGCGACCACCGGGCATGCATTTGCAGCGCAGATCTTGACGATTTGAGCGACCTCTGCGGTGTTTTCGGGGAAAGCGACAGCATCGGGCGGGGCAGGTGCGAAATGGGTTTCGGATGTGCCGTGCGCGGCCAGTTCGGACTTGGATCGAGACAGGCGATTGCCTAAGAGGGAGGAAAGTTCTGCAAGGGCGGTGGTGATGGGCATGTCATCCTCGTAGGGGTTTGCAGATGCGATCCTAGGCCGTTCGGGCGGACCTTGGAAGTCAGGACAACCACGCCCGAAGCAGGGAACGGATGGCGAGAACACCCGGCACATTGATCGCCGAGCAATGGGGCGCAGGCCGGTTGGCAGTGCAAAAGGCGTGGCGCGTGCTGCGTCGCAAAGGCCCCAGTCAGGTGCAGTTCTGGTTTATCGCGCTGGCGATCGGCATTGCGGCAGGGTTCGCGGCGCTGGGGTTCCGGATCGGGATCAATGCCTTGCAGTCGTTTCTCTACGGTACCGACAATCCGGCAATGCTGCATTCCTACGCCCAGACGCTGGCCTGGTACTGGATCGTCGGGATTCCGATTGCCGGCGGGCTGGTCGTCGGGATCATCCTGCATCGGTTCACCGATGACGGTCGGGTGCGGGCTGTCGCCGAAGTGATCGAAGGTGCCGCGCTGCATGACGGCCGGGTCGAAAAACGCGCAGGGCTCGCCTCGGCGGCAGCGTCGCTGATCACGCTGTCTTCGGGCGGCTCGTCGGGGCGCGAGGGGCCAGTGGTGCATCTGGCGGGCGTTATCGCCAGCTGGGTGTCGAACCGGATCGACGCCGACGGGATCACCGGCAGGGAACTGCTGGGCTGTGCCGTGGCTGCCGCCGTGTCGGCCAGTTTCAATGCACCGATCGCGGGTGCCCTTTTTGCGATGGAGGTGGTGCTGCGGCATTTCGCAGTGCAGGCCTTCGCGCCAATCGCCATCGCTTCGGTCGCGGGAACGGTGATCAACCGACTGGAGTTCGGCGATGTTACCGAATTCACCCTGCAGCCCGACACGGTTCTGGGGTTCTACAGCGAACTGCCCGCCTTCCTGCTGCTGGGGCTGATCTGCGGGATGGTGGCAGTGGTCCTGATGCGCACGATCTTCTGGGCCGACGACATGGGGGACCGGATGCAGGCCGCTTTGCGGCTGCCACGCTACCTGCGTCCCGCTTTGGCGGGGGCGCTTCTGGGCCTTTTGGCGCTTGGCTGGCCGCATATCATTGGCGTCGGCTATGAGACCACGTTTGATGCACTCAACGGCAACCTTCTATTGCGCGAGGCAATTGTTTTTGCAGTGCTCAAGGTTGCAGCGGTCGCGGTCACGATGGCAGGACGGATGGGCGGCGGCATCTTTTCGCCCTCGCTGATGATCGGCGCGCTGACCGGGTTGGCCTTCGGGACGATCGCGACCGCGATATTCCCAGAGGTTTCGGGGTCAGAAACACTATATGCGCTGGCGGGCATGGGGGCCGTGGCTGCGGCGGTGCTGGGCGCGCCGATCTCGACCACCCTGATCGTGTTTGAGTTGACCGGTGACTGGCAGACCGGGTTGGCGGTGATGGTGGCGGTCTCGATCTCATCGGCGCTATCAAGCCGACTGGTTGACCGATCATTCTTCCTGACGCAACTGGAACGGCGCAACATCCATCTGGCCGCCGGACCACAGGCCTATCTGTTGGCGACCTTCCGGGTTGCAAAGGTGATGCGCAAGATGGACGACAAACGGGCGGCCAAGGAAGCCGACTGCTGGGAACTGATTGAAGAGGGTGTTTATATCGACGGCAACGCGACACTGGAAAGTGCGATGCCGGTGTTCGAGAAAAGTGGCGCGGTATTCCTGCCGGTGGTGACGCTGGGGGGCGAAGGCGACCCGCCGGAACTGTGGGGCGCACTGTTCCACGTCGATGCGCTGCGGGTCTACAACCGAGCGTTGGCGGCGACGGCGGCGGAAGAGCATAGCTGATATAACTACTGTCGCCGCGCTCTATGAGCATTTGCTCATTGGTCGAGCAAGATCGGTGTGATCCGCTCGGTCCTGGCCGAATGCGGGTCGATCATCCTTGAAGATGTTCGTGACAACGGCGTCATTGTGCGACCGACGCCGAAATCCGGTCAGAGGCCAGTGTTCCATTGATCGTAAGCGGGAAAACCATAGGTGCCGTGAATTTCGAAAGCCCGCGATGGCGGCGTTCGAACAAGATGACATTACCCGTTTAAAGACTTTTGCCTACCAGATCGCCCTTGCCGTCGAACTGAACGGCGCGCGGCGAACGCTGACGCCGGTGGCATCAATGATGGCGCATTAGGTTCAGGTCAGATCTGCTCGACGGTAGCTTTGTCAGGGTAGAAGGCAATGTGACCGGCGATCTGGTTTACCGCTTCGTTCGGTTTTTCGTACGACCAAGCGGCATCAACAATTGTGCCGGATTTGGTCTGGATAGCATAGTAGCTGGCGCGCCCCTTATGCGGGCAGGTGGTACTGGTGTTGCTCTGGTCGAGGAAGGCCATCGCAATGTCGCCACGCGGGAAGTAGATGACCGGCGGGTAGCTGCCCTCGGTCAGTTCCAGCGCGTTCGAGGATTCGCCCAGCACGGCACCACCAGCGCGGATCACCCAGGTACCGTCGGCTTTGCGGATCTTGATATGTTCGGTCATGCTTCTTCCCTCGATCGTAGCCGTTCGAGCCGTGACGCTAGCAGGGTTCTGCGGGCAGGTATATCTCAGATCGGCGCGGTCGCTTTTTGCAGCCAGTCCAGCGCCGGGGCGCTGACGCGGGGTCCGATCTTGTCCGCAACCTCAGCGTGATAGGCATTAAGCCAATCCCGTTCATCAGGTGTCAACATGTCGGCGTCGATCATCTCGCGGTCTATCGGCACGAATGTCAGCGTGCGGAAATCGAGCATCTCTCGGGCGCAGTCCCCGCCGGGCAGGGCCGGGGGCTGCTGCACCACGATCAGATTCTCGATGCGAATGCCAAACGCACCCTCGCGGTAGTAGCCGGGCTCATTGGACAAGATCATGCCGGGCTCCAGCGGCACTTCAGAGCGGCGGCTGAGACCCTGCGGCCCCTCGTGGACCGACAGGTAGGCACCAACTCCGTGCCCCGTGCCGTGGTCGTAATCCTGCCCCGCGAGCCACAGCGGCGCACGAGCCAAC
>JBBKVT010000321.1:0-11508 GCA_037968535.1 Paracoccaceae bacterium | reverse complement strand
ATGGGTTCGGCGGAAACGCTGCGCATCATGAACGGGTCGACATCGAGCGCTCTGAGCGTTCCGATGAACCGCGCGGTGGTGGTCGAAGCTGACCAGCCATTTGCAGAGCTTTCAATCGCGAACCCTGGTATCGCTGACATTTCGACGTTATCCGACCGCACAATCTACGTGTTGGGCAAGGCGCCGGGTCGCACGACCTTGACTTTGCTGGGCCCCGATGGGCGACTGATCACCAACGTCGAGGTGCATGTCACCCCTGATATTGCAGAGTTCAAAGAACGGCTGCGTCAGATTCTTCCAAACGAGCCGATCGAAGTGCGCACTGCAAACGACGGCATTGTGTTGTCGGGCGTAGTGTCCTCGATCACCAAGCTTGATCGCGCTCTGGATTTGGCCAACCGCTACGCGCCAGATCGGGTATCGAACCTGATGATGGTCGGCGGGACCCAACAGGTGATGCTGAAGGTGCGGTTCGCCGAAATGAGCCGGTCTATCGGCAAGAGCCTCGGCGGCGGCATCACGATAGGAAATTCGGGCTCTGACGCCTCGGTCGCGATTGGCGGAGGCAAAGGCAGACTGGTCGGTGCGGGTGCGGGTATCGCGGCCATTCTTTCACCAACGGTCGGCAACGCGGGTGGCCTTGCGATCAGCGGAAGCGTTGGTGGCGTGGAACTTGGAATCTTGCTTGAAGCGCTCGAAAGCAAAGGGCTTGTGCGGACGCTTTCCGAACCCAACCTGACCGCACTGTCTGGTCAAGAGGCCAAATTCCTTGCGGGCGGTGAGTATCCGATTCCAGTCGTTGACCAAGACGGCGGCATTTTCGTAGATTACAAGCCATTCGGCGTCGAGTTGAATTTCACGCCGCGTGTGGTCGATGGCGACGTGATCAATCTTCAGCTGACAACCGCCGTCTCGGGCATCGACAGTTCCATAGCTATTCAGAACGACGGCTTTTCGATCAACGGCTTCAAACGTCGCGAATCGTCGACGACCGTGGAAATGCGGGATGGCGAGAGTTTCGCGATCGCAGGCCTTCTAGCGGACGATTTCCAGGATCTGTCGGGCCAGGTTCCCTGGCTCGGAGACATTCCGATTCTCGGGGCCTTGTTCCGCAGTGCGGAGTATCAGCGTCAGCAGTCGGAACTTGTGATCATTATCACGCCGCATCTGGTGACGCCGACTCGCGGCGAGGCCTTGGCCTTGCCAACCGATCGTATCCGGCCCCCGACTGAGTCCGAGCTGTTCTTGTTCGGCAAGACCGCGCGGGCAAATCGTCCCCAGACCGGGGCCGCCGGAGAAGTGGCGAAACAGGACTTTGGCGGGTCCTATGGCTATGTGATGGAGTGATAGACATGCGGCGTCCCAACAAAGCTATTCTAACCGCGGCCGGCTTTCTCGCGCTTGCGGCCTGCACCGACGGATCTATCGGCCAAAGCTGGTACAAAGAAGCCGGATCGCAGATCGACGAGGGTGGTTTCGGCAATCCCACGATGAACAACACACTCGTTCAGAACGGTGATCTGAGTTACGTCGTGAACCTGAATCAGCGGTTCGCCAATGATGTGCCCACCATGATCAACTTCGCTTTTGACAGCACGGTCATCGACGGGAATGCCCGGGCGATCCTAATGGAACAGGCAAACTGGATTCGTCAGTTTCCGGAAGTCCGCTTCAAGGTTTTTGGACATACTGACCTGGTCGGTTCGTCAGCCTACAACAAGAACCTCGGGTTGCGACGCGCGCAGGCCGCGGTTGCCTTCCTTAGCACCCAAGGCATCAGCCGGTCACGACTCGAAGCCGTCGTTTCGTTTGGCGAGACCCAGCCCTTGATCGCGACCTCGGCCCGGGAACGGCGGAATCGGCGCACCGTTACGGAAGTTTCGGGCTTCATCAAGAACCACCCGACGCTGTTGCACGGCAAGTATGGTGCAGTGATCTTCCGTAATTACGTGCGCAGCGCTGGCGAAGTTCAGTCGACCGGCGACTCGCAGTTGGCCCCGACTGAGGGTTAACAATCAACCCTAGGTCGACGTATCGTCGCAAAATACCGAACTGTTACAGCTTTTTGGCCCCAATCTTGCCCATTTTGCCGTTCAGTTTCACTTCAAGGGACAAATGTGAGCCGCGCTGAGTCGCGTTCGTCCTGCGGTTCGGGCCAATTGCACAGCACAGGTCCTGGTAACTGCATCGAGTGAAACAGGAAGGACGTTAGGCAATGACCAGTAGTGTCGCATTGCAGCCAGAACCCGCCCCCATCGTGGCCTGCACGATCTCGCGGGATGTCCAGAACTTCGATCTTCTGATCGAGGACATGGAAGCAGAACTTGGCGAAAGCTGGGGTGACCTGTCGTTCGAGGACGCCCGGGTCTTCTTTGGCCAACCGGATGCCGCAGATCTGGAATTTGTCGCTATCGCGATGAACGACGAAGATGAAGACCAGATCGCGGTAATTGCTGAAATCATCAAGATTGCGAACGCAAATGACGTGAAGGTCATTGTGATTGCCGAAGAAGTCAGTCCGATCGCGCTGCATCAGCTGTTGAAAATGGGCGCGAGAGAATTTGTTCCCTATCCTCTGCCCGACGGTGCGCTCCACGATGCGATCGAGCGTTTGCGAGCACCTGAACCCCTGGCGGCGGCATCCCAACCCGAACCCAACGCCACCAAGATCAAGGCGACCGGCGACCGGGATGCGGTGGTTCTGGCGGTGCACGGACTGGCAGGGGGAGTCGGCGCCTCGACCTTCGCGGTGAACCTCGCCTGGGAACTGGCAACCATTGACAAGAAAAATCCGCCGCGTGTCTGCTTGTTGGATTTCGACCTGCAAGGCGGATCGGTCGCGACATTTCTTGACCTGCCGCGCCGCGAATCGGTCTACGAGCTATTGTCTGACACGACGACCATGGACAACGACAGCTTCATGCAGGCCCTTCTGACCTTCAATGAGCGTATGCAGGTCCTGACCGCGCCCGCCGAGATGCTGCCTCTGGACTTGCTGAGCGCCCCGGATGTCGAACGAATCCTGGAGGCTGCGCGCACCAATTTTGACTATGTCGTGATCGACATGCCATCGACTGTTGTGCAATGGACGGAAACGGTTCTTCACGCCGCGCATGTCTACTTCGCACCGCTGGAGCTCGACATGCGATCAGCGCAAAACGCGTTGCGCATGATCCGGGCCCTCAAATCCGAGGAGTTACCCGTCGAGAAGCTGCGCTTTGTTCTGAACCGGTCCCCAAAATTCACGGACTTGTCGGGAAAGAGCCGCGTCAAACGGCTTGCAGAAAGTCTCGACATCAAGATCGAGGTGATGATGCCCGATGGGGGCAAGGCTGTTCACGACGCCTGCGACCAAGGGATCCCGCTGTCCGAGGCCGTCTTCAAAAACCCATTGCGCAAGGAAATCGCGAAACTGGCCGCATCCGTCCATGAACTTAACCAATCTGTCGCCGAGGGCGCCTGATTCCCGGGGGAAGTGCTGAATGTTTTCTCGTTACAAGAAGCCCGAGCAGTCGAAGCCGCAACTGGTTGAAGTTGCAAAAGCTAGCGCCGAACCCAGTGCTGCGCCCAAGTCGGCCAGCTCCGTCAAACGCAAGCCAGCACCAGTGTCGGCGCAGGTCGTGCCATTGAACAAGGAAAAGAAGCGCAAAGAACGGCTTGGCGAAATCAAGGTTGAATTGCACAAGAGGCTTCTGGACAACCTGAACCTTTCCGCGTTGGAGACAGCGACCGAAAACGACCTGCGGTCAGAGATATCCGCGATCGCCGGCGAGGCGCTTGAAGAGATGGCGATCGTGCTCAATCGCGAAGAGCGCGCTACTCTGAACCAGGATCTGTTCGACGAAGTGACGGGCCTAGGCCCGCTTGAGACGCTGCTGAAAGACGACAGCGTGAACGATATTCTGGTAAACGGTTCGCAACAAATTTTCGTGGAACGCGCCGGCAAACTGCAGTTGACCGACGTGACATTCAAGGATGAACGTCACCTCCTTCGGATCATCGACAAAATCGTGTCGGCCGTGGGTCGCCGCGTGGACGAATCAAACCCCTATGTCGACGCTCGTCTGGCAGATGGATCCCGGTTCAACGCTATGGTACCGCCGATCGCTGTCGATGGCTCGCTCGTATCAATTCGTAAATTCAAGAAAGAAAAGCTGGCGATCGACGACCTCGTGAAGTTCGGGGCTTTCACCGAAGAAATGGCCGCCTATCTTCAAGCAGCGGTTGCGACACGGCTGAACATCATCGTCTCGGGCGGTACAGGTTCTGGTAAGACGACGACGCTGAACGCACTTTCATCCTTTATCGACGACGCCGAACGCATCCTGACCATCGAGGACACGGCCGAACTTCAGCTCCAACAGACCCATGTGGGTCGGATGGAAAGCCGCCCGCCCAACGTCGAGGGCAAGGGGGCCGTCAGTCAGCGCGACTGTCTGAAGAACGCACTTCGGATGCGTCCTGACCGTATCATCGTCGGTGAGACACGCGGCGAGGAAGTCATCGACATGCTGCAGGCCATGAACACCGGCCACGACGGCTCGATGACCACAATCCACGCCAACAGCGCGCGCGATGGTGTGAGCCGACTTGAAAACATGATCGCGATGGCCGGAATCGAAATGCCCATCAAAGCGGTCCGCGCTCAGATCGCCAGTGCCGTCAACCTGATCGTACAGGCCAGTCGCCTGCAGGACGGTTCTCGGCGAATGACCTCGATCACGGAAATCACCGGGATGGAGGGCGACGTTATTTCGATGCAGGAAGTGTTTCGCTATCAGCGCGTCGGCTTGACGCCCGAAAACAAGATCATTGGCCACTTTACCGCCACCGGCGTGCGGTCCAACTTCTCGGAACGCTTCCGGATGTGGGGCTACGATCTGCCGTCCACCATCTTTGAACCATTCAACGGGAACTGATCCGCCATGGTCATCAGCGCAGAACCACTGATTTACGGCCTAATCTTCATCGCCGTCCTGGTGCTTGTCGAGGGCATCTACCTGACCGTTTTCGGCAAATCGATCAGCCTGAACAATCGGGTCAATCGACGTCTCGAAATGCTGGAAAAAGGCGTCGGTCGCGAGCAGGTTCTGGAACAGCTCCGCAAGGAGATGGGCCAGCACATGAAGGCCCGCGGAATCCCACTTTATTCGATTCTTGCTGCGCGCGCCCAAAAAGCCAACATTGCGTTCAGTCCGTCACAGTTGATCGTCATGATGGTAGTTCTGGGCGTTGTGGCCTTCATAGGCCTGACCTTCGGAACAGGCGCCAGCCTGCCCATTCGTCTTGTGATAGCGACGGGCATGGGCATTGGCGGCGTCTTTGTCTGGGTCAACAACAAAGCCAAAAAGCGGCTCTCCATGATTGAGGAGCAACTGCCCGATGCGGTCGAACTGATGGTTCGATCTTTGCGGGTCGGTCACCCGTTTTCGTCAGCTTTGACCATCGTGTCGAAAGAAGTGCCGGATCCGCTGGCTTCTGAAATGGGCGTCATCTCGGACGAAGCCGCATATGGTCGTGACGTCGGCGAGGCGCTGAAATCCATGGCGGAACGGCTGGACATGCAAGATCTGCGCTTCCTCGCCGTCGCGGTGACAATCCAGCAGCAATCTGGCGGCAACCTGGCAGAAATCCTTGACGGTCTATCGAAGGTGATCCGTTCGCGCTTCAAGCTGTTCCGCCGAGTCAAGGCGATTACGGCAGAAGCGAAATGGTCGGGCATGTTCCTTTCGGTTTTTCCGATTGCCGCACTGGTCGGTATTAATGTCATCCAACCGCACTACTACGACGACGTGAAAACCACTGCCTATTTCATCCCGGCCTGTCTGGTCGTGGCGGGCTTCCTCGTGGTGAATATCTTCGTCATGAAGACTCTCGTGAACATCAAGGTATAGGGCGCTTCGCATGTTTGAAAACATCAAGACAATTCTGACAGATCAGCTTGGCCCTTTCGGCCCGCTTCTGGCCGTCGGAATCCTTGGCATGTTCCTGATCCTGCTGACCCTGCCGATTCTTCTGAAAAAGAATGTGGATCCGCTGGACAAGCTGAAGGATCAGGCCCGGGCAGCGAACAAGTCGACTGACAAAACCAAGTTGCTTCGCTCTTCGTCCAAAAAGGACAAGCTGGAAAAATACTCTAACTTCCTCGAGCCCCAGGACGCAGAGCAGTTCTCGGCAATCAAGCTGAAGCTGCTGCAAGCTGGCTACAAGTCGAAGAATGCCGTGCGGACCTTCTACTTTGTCCAGTTCTCTCTCGGTTCTCTGCTGTTGCTTGTTGGCGTTATCATTGCACTTTACCAAAGCGCCACGGGCGATCCGTCGACCAAAATGCTTGTGCTGACGACCCTCGGCCCCGGTCTGGCCGGATACTACCTGCCGAAATACTGGGTGACCAAACGACTGCAGGAGCGTCAGGAACAGATCATTAATGGTTTCCCGGATTCGTTGGACATGATGCTTGTATGCGTTGAGGCGGGCCAGTCGATGGACCAGTCCATCATCCGCGTCTCAAAGGAAATCCGCGCTGGTTTCCCTGCACTAGCTGACGAATTCGAGATTGTCGCACATGAAATGAAGGCGGGTAAAGACCGAGTGTCAGTTCTGCGGGACATGTCCGAACGCGCCGGTGTTGCAGACGTTTCAAGTTTCGTGACGGTGCTGATTCAGTCCGCCACGTTTGGTACTTCCGTCGCCGAGGCACTGCGCGTTTACGCCGCGGAAATGCGGGACAAACGCGTGATGCGGGCTGAAGAGAAAGCAAACACCTTGCCCACCAAGATGACACTTGCCACAATGATGCTGACCGTGCCGCCGCTCCTGATCATTCTGATCGGGCCATCGATCTATGAGATTGCCAAGACACTGAGTGCAGCGAACTTCTGATGTGATAAACAAATGGGTGGGATTTTCGATAGCTTTGGCGCTGCTGGCCGCCTGCAATGGTGCCGGTGGCTTTCAGCCGTCAGCCGGCAGCCCTTATGCCCCGACGGGCGTCAAACAGGGTGAGATCTCGGTTGACGGTCTGACCGTAGGTCACCGTCTGATGGAAGCTGGCGAATACGAACTTGCGCTGAGAGCCTATCTGCGCGCCGGCGCGGAGCGGGGCGTCAATGTCGATGTGCTATCGGCGCTCGGGTCCGCCAATCTCAAACTCGGCAGACTTGGACAAGCCGAAAAGTTGCTGCGGCGGGCGCTTGCGGAGGATGAAACCTTTGTGCCTGCCTGGAACAATCTCGGTGTCGTACTGATGGAGCAGGGCAAGATCGGCGAAGCCGAACGAGTGTTCCGGACCGCATTTGCCCTCGACAGTGGCGAAAGTGCCGAGATTCGTGACAATTTGCGCTTGGCTATCGCAAAGCTGGATTCCACAAGCTATGCTGAAGAAGAGAAAAGTACGTTCGCACTCGTGCGGCGGGGACCAAGCGAATACGTCCTTCTGTCGACACAATAAAACAGGCGAGCGTTCGAGCAGCAGAGGACGCAGGCAGATGCGCCACTTATTCATTGTATCGCTATGTGTCGGCGGGCTCGTCGCCCTATCGGCATGCGAAAAAGACGGCAATGCCGATGTCGAACGCGCGATCAAGGGCGTGAACGTCATCGACGAGTCAAACCTCAACGACGTGATGTTGGCCGCCACAGACCCGAATGAAGCGGTCTCGTATTTTCAGCGCACCGCGAATGAAAACCCCGACCGAATCGACGTGCAGCGCGGCCTTGCGAAATCGCTGGTACGCGCCCAGAAACCGACCGAGGCAGTGGTGGTCTGGGGTCGCGTCAACGAACTTCCGGGCGCGACAAGCGACGATCGAATTGAATATGCGGACGCGCTGATCCGCACCAGCAACTGGGAAAAGGCAGCCGCGGAACTGAACAAGGTCCCGCCAACCCACGAAACTTTCCGGCGATATCGGCTGGCAGCCATGATTGCGGACAGCAAAGCGCAGTGGGACAAAGCCGATAGCTTTTACGAAACGGCTGTGGGCCTTACCACAAAACCCTCAGGTGTTCTCAATAACTGGGGCTATTCCAAACTGTCACGGGGGGCCTACGCGGATGCCGAGAAGTTGTTCTTCGAGGCGCTGCGCTACGAACCCAACATGTTTACCGCAAAGAATAACATCGTTTTGGCCCGTGCCGCACAGCGCAATTACGAACTACCAATCGTATCCATGACCCAGGTCGAGCGGGCACAGCTTCTTCACACGATGGCATTGGCCGCAATCAAGCAAGGCGATGTCTCCACCGGTCGCGGGCTGCTGCAAGAGGCAGTGGATACGCATCCGCAGTATTTCGAAGCAGCCGAGCGCAGTCTTCGTGCGCTGGATCGGCCAGCTACCAATTGACGATGGTGCAATCCAGTTACGCCGCGCTCTGGTTCCTGCCCTTCGCGCTGCCCATTTCGATTTGGGTGGCGTGGTCTGACATGAAGTTCATGAAGATCCCCAACAAGGCAGTCACCGCGCTTGCGATCGTCTTTCTGGTCATAGGTCTGATCGCGTTGCCTTTTGAAGTTTACGCGTGGCGTTGGACCCATCTTTTCGTTGTGCTTGCGATCGGCTTCGTGCTGAACATGATCGGCAGTATCGGCGCCGGAGACGCCAAGTTCGCAGCGGCGATGGCCCCGTTCATTGCGTTGGGCGATCTTAGGATGTTGCTGTTTCTCTTTGCGGCAGTTTTGTTGGCAGCGGTTGCGACGCATCGGCTCTTCAAGAGCTCCGCCACGTTTCGGGCCAAGACGCCCGACTGGTTGTCTTGGACCAAGCGGGATTTTCCAATGGGTCTGGCACTGGGCGGTACGCTGATCTTTTATCTTGCCGCCGGCACGTTCCTCGGGACCTAGTTTTTCTCGTAAAGGATATAAAGAGGCGTCCGGTGGATCTCGGTCAAGGCGATGTCTGCTTCTTCAACCGATTTCAACACCATTGAACGAACTTCAGGGATAATTGGGCAAAGTGGTACCAGCAGGTAGTCGGCACTGTCAAAGCCTGGCAACCCACCGTAATACCACGGCGCACCGCCGATGAGCGGTTCGAGCGGACCATAGAGCCAGTGGCTGGAAAACAGGTCGGCCGCCAGAAGTCTCCTGCCCTGCGCAAAGCCTGCCGTTTGCAGATCGCTGACGATGGCGTCGAAATACAGCGGTAACCCGAGTTGCACTTCGCATTCTGGAAGTTCCTCACCCCGGAATGAAACCGACGCCGGCCTGTCGTAGGGCGAAACATAGGTGGCAAACACGCCTCCGGGGCCGTCGAGAGGTACATTCGCCACGACATGTCCGCCACGAACCTTTGTGACTTGAAGGTCTGTATGGATGCCGGCCTTGGGCAAAAGCGGGGTATACTCGGCCACCTCGATGCCAAGGTGCCGAAACGGGCTATAGGCCAAATTCAGGATTGACGGAGTTGCCAGAGCGAAAGCGGCCGTCGCAACGGCGATCAGCGCCAATCGAAGATCCCAGCCGAACCCGTTGCGCATCGGACTCGTCGGGAGCATGGCCAATACCAAAACGCCCAAAAGCAACAACCATTGCGGATCATTGGCGTAGTTCTGATAGGTGACGTAGAAAAAGCCGGGAACCAAGGTTAACAGGACGATCCCGCCGATCGCCTGATCCGATTGGCGCAATAGCACGACAGAAAGGACTGCAAGAAGTGATGCTCCGACATATGCGGGCGCGGCAATCACCTCGCTGAAAGAGGCGCTCGGCGCCGCACGGATCTCGGAACGCGCGACCAACAGCAGGTCCCCAAGGTAAGCCAGCCAGAAATCGACACCAGCAAACAGAGTGAAGAGCGCGCCCGCGACAGCGCCTGTCACAAGTGCGATTATCAGGGAAAGTCCCGCCCCACGCAGCAGCAGGGCCAACGCAACCGGGACCGAGAACGCCGCAAAATATGTGACTTTCAGCATCAGAAGCGCCGCCATCGAAAGCCCGACGACAAGCCCGTCCAGAATTGGTCTGGGGACGGCCAGATTTGGCAACGCCGCACAGGTGATCGCAATGAAACTGATGGCCCAGGCCCAGCGGTTGTAATGCATCGACAGCGAGATGCTGGGCTGCGCCTCGCCATGGACCAGCGCAGTTACCAAGACGAGCACAAAGAACCCGAAGAGATATGGCAAGATGCCATCCAGCCGCGACCAAGCGACCCACCAGAGTGGCAAAAGTAATACAATTGCGACAAGGGTTTGCGCCAATATAAACGCCATTCCAATGCCATAACCGAGTGTCACGAAGAGAACGATCGGACCGGCTGCCAGCGCCCCGATCGGCGTCATGAAATCAAGATGCGGCCACTGCCCGGCCACCATTCGGAAAACGATCTGCAGCATGTGCAGCGTGTCGCCTTCGTGCTTGCCGATGTAGAGCCCGCCCTTCAGCAGAGATACACCACACATTGCGACGATTAACGCCACAAAAAAGCCAAATAGAATTGTTGGATTGGGTCTGCTCATGTTTGACCTCTTGCATCTCCGGGACAGGTTACAGGGTCTGCTTGGGCTAAGCAAAACGACTTCGGCACTCTTGATGTCGAAACCACCAGCGGCGGTGGAAATGCAACAAGAACGACGAGCAGAGCCAGGTAAACCGATGAACATGCATAATCCGGCCGTATTGGCCCCCCCCACCCCCCGCAGCATGGCCGATACCGGGCTGTCGATGGTGATGATGCGCGACATTCTACTGAAAACAATGTTCCGCCAGAATCTCGATCAGGTTACCGAACTTGCACGGGTGATGTGTTTGCCGGTGAACGTTACCCAGGAACTCGTCGACCTGACGCGCACCCAGAAGCTGGTCGAAGCGACTGGCACGTTGCATGCCAACTCTGGCGGAGAAATGGGCTATCAGCTTTCGGATGCAGGCAAGGCGCGTGCGCTCGATGCTCTGTCACAATCTGAATACTACGGGGCGATGCCGATCCCGATGGCGACCTACGCGGGACAGGTCAAACGCCAGTCGATCCGCAACATTCAGGTCACCCGTCAGCAACTTCTCGGCGCAATGGGACACCTTATCCTGCCTGATGCGTTGATCGACCATCTGGGGCCAGCAGTCAGCGCCGGACGCTCGATCCTCATGTACGGACCACCCGGCAACGGAAAATCGTCGATCTCGAACGGGATCCGCGATGCGCTCGGCGACAATATCTTCGTGCCGCGGGCCATCGAGTATTCGGGCCAAGTCATCACCGTCTACGACCCAATCGTGCACACGATCGCCGAAGATCTCGTTGATGATCCGAACGAACTGCGGCGCACCTCGAACCGCTACGACCGACGCTACGTCCTTTGCAATCGACCTACCGTGATCACTGGCGGCGAACTGACGCTCGATATGCTAGACTTGGTCTACAACCCAACGTCGCGTACCTATCAAGCGCCGTTGCAACTGAAGTCGACCGGTGGCGTCTTCATCGTCGACGACCTTGGACGTCAGTCGGAACCGCCGCAGGCGCTGATCAACCGCTGGATCGTGCCGCTGGAAGAAGGCAAGGATATCCT
>JBBKVT010000320.1:0-15058 GCA_037968535.1 Paracoccaceae bacterium | reverse complement strand
AGCGCGTCGTCGGTCTCTGCCGGTGGCTCGGCGTCGGGTCCGCTCAGGGCAAGTTCCGCCGCGGGAAAGGCGGTCGCCGCACCGTGCTGCGCCGCCGCCACGCGCATCAGGGCTTCGGCTCGGTTGGTGATGATCGCGGCGCCGGCACTGGCCATCTGTGCCTCGAGCGCGCCGAACCATGCCGGGTCACCGCCCTGTTCTTTCAGCAGCCGATTGCGTTCCCGCATCGCTTTTTCGTAGGTGAGGGTCGCCTCGGCATGGCCGGGCTCGAAGCTGAGCGTCATGCGGTCGAGGAACCGCCGCCGCCCGTCCGCACCTTCGGTCCAGAGCCGGTCCATCGCGGGCACCAACCACAGGATCCGGGCGATGCGGCCCAGCGCGGATTGCGCCGCCGGTTTGCCGTCGATCCGCACTTGCCGCGCCGCGCCGGGTTCGGCCCAGGTTTCGACCTCGTGGCTCTGGTGCAGGCTTCGCAGATCGGCGGCGACCTTCCAGCCGACTTCTTCCGGCCTACGGGCGATCTCGTCTGCCGCCGCACGGCGCAGGCCGCGTCCGGGCGACAACAGCGATACCGCTTCAAGAATGTTGGTTTTTCCGGCCCCGTTCGGTCCGTGAATGGCGATCGGGCGGCCATCGAGCGCAAGTCCGGCCCGAAGATGCGAACGAAAGTGCGACAGGGTCAGCGCGGTCACTGCCAGGCTGCCCATTCCTCCACCCTTCTTCTTGACGTCAATATCCTCGCCGAAGGCAAGAAAGTCTGTGGCGCTGCCGCATCACACGCGCATCGGCATCACGACATAGACTGCGCTGGTGTCATCGCCCTCACGCATCAGCGTCGGATCGCCCGATGAGTTGAACAGGAACACCGCGTTCTCGCGGTCCACTTGCCCCGCAATCTCGAGCAGGTATTTCGCGTTGAAACCGATTTCGAGCTTTTCGTCGGAATAGGCGACGCTCAATTCCTCTTCGGCAGCGCCGCTGTCGGGGGCGTTGACCGACAGGATCAGCCGATCCTCGTCCAGCGACAGCTTGACCGCGCGCGAGCGTTCCGATGACACCGTAGCTACGCGGTCAACGGCCTGCGCGAATTCGGTGGCGTCGACTTCCAGTTTGCGGGTGTTGCCTTGCGGAATGACGCGGGTGTAGTCGGGAAAGGTTCCGTCGATGACTTTCGAGGTCAGCGTGATGTCGGGGGTCGCAAAGCGCACCTTGGTTTCGGAAACAGAGACGGCGATGGTCATCTCGTCATTGTCCAGAAGCTTGCGCAGTTCGTTGACCGTCTTGCGCGGCACGATCACGCCCGCCATCCCTTCGGCGCCTTGCGGCAGGGGTGCGTCGATCCGGGCCAAGCGGTGACCGTCGGTAGCGACACAGCGCAGGACCTGACCCGTGTCGCCGGTTGCCACATGCATGTAGACGCCGTTCAGGTAATACCGGGTTTCTTCGGTCGAGATCGCGAATTTCGACTTGTCGAACAGGCGGCGCAGCATCGGCGCGGGGGCCGAGAAATTGGTGTCGTATTCCGATGAGGCCATCACCGGGAAATCTTCCTTGGGCAGCGTCGCCAACGAAAAGTTGGATCGTCCCGCCTCGACAGTCAGGCGGCCAGACGCACCGTCGTCGGTCAACAAGACCAGCGCCCCGTCGGGAAGCTTGCGGACAATCTCGTGCAAGGTGACGGCGGACACCGTGGTCGCGCCGGGTCGTTCGACCTGGGCCGGAGCCTTGTCGACAACCTCGATGTCCAGGTCGGTGGCGCGGAACGAGGCGGTGTTGCCTTCGGCCTCGATCAGCACGTTGGCCAGGATCGGGATCGTGTTCCGCCGCTCGACGACCGACTGTGCCTGACCGACCGCCTTCAGCAAGGCGCCGCGTTCGATGCTGATTTTCATGTCCCACTCCTGCAGATGCCGGGGCGGCGAATGTAGCCCATCCGCCGCCCGGCTCAATAGTTTTCTGGACTGTCCGCCGAACGCGGCGGGGCGTCAAGGGTGCCTCGGCCGATCTTCAGCCTTCCAGGGTGCGGCGCAACATTTCCAGATCTTCGGCGATCTGGTTGTCATGGCCCTTGAGTTCCTCGATCCGGCGCACCCCGTGCATGACGGTGGTGTGGTCCCGCCCCCCGAAGCGACGCCCGATTTCCGGCAAGCTGCGGCTGGTCAGCTGTTTGGCCAGGTACATCGCGACCTGGCGCGGCCGGGCGATCGTTCGGACACGTCGGGGACCGATCAGATCCGACAGCCGGATGTTGTAATGTTCGGAAACCTTGCGCTGGATTTCCTCGATCGTGACGTTGCGATCGCTGGCACGCAGAATGTCAGCCAGGCAATCTTGCGCCAGTTCAAGCGTTATCTCGCGGCCCACAAGCGAGGCGAAGGCGAAAAGCCGCATCAGTGCACCTTCCAGCACCCGCACGTTCGTGGAAATGCGATGCGCCAGATATTCAATCACACCGTCCGCGATCACCAGCCCCTGGAACTGCTGGCGATAATATTCGACCTTCTGTTGCAGCACCCCGAGCCGAAGTTCGTAATCCGTCGGGTGCAGATCCACGACAAGGCCGCATTGCAGACGCGACTTGATGCGTTCCTCGAGATCCTTGATCTCGACCGGCGAGCGATCGGCGGAAATGATGATCTGCTTGTTCTGATCAACGAGCGCGTTGAACGTGTGGAAGAATTCTTCCTGCGTCGAGTCCTTGCCGGCGATGAACTGCACGTCGTCGACCATCAGCACATCGACCGAGCGAAAGAGCTGTTTGAAATCCATCATCTGCTTGTCGCGCAAGGCTTGAACGAATCGATACATGAATTGCTCGGCTGACAGATAGACGACCCGCAGTTTCGGTTGGTTCTTCTGCAATTCCCATGCGATCGCGTGCATCAGGTGAGTTTTGCCCAGACCGACGCCGCCATACAGAAACAACGGATTGAAGCTGACCGGTCCGCCTTCGGCAACGCGGCGGGCTGCTGCATGTGCCAGCTCGTTCGGCTTTCCCACGACGAAGCTGTCAAAGGTGAACCGGGTGTCGAGCGGGGCGCCGGGCAGATCGCCGGTCGCGTTGGTCAAAATTGCAGGGGCGTCCTGCGACGCGGCAAGCGGGGCCGATGCCGGTTTGGCTGCTGGGCTGCGCGGGACCTGGAATTCCACCCGCGAGACCTTCTGGTCGGCCTTGATCAGGTGATGCAGAATCTGATCGCCGAAATTGCGCGATACCCAGTTGCCCATGAAATTCGTCGGCACAAAGAATGTCGCAACGCCGTTCGTCAATTCGACGAATTCAAGTGGTTCGATCCAGTTCTTGTAGTTGTTCTTTCCCACCGTGTTTAGAAGTTCTTCCCTAATCCGTCCCCAGGTGTCGTCCGTCATTTTTTGTCTCTGACCCGATTCATGTTTCAAACAAGACCGGCGCAGCGCCGACCCCCCCGGATGCTTCGGCTTTTCGGCCTGCCCCGGTGCCCATGCTTTTCAGAATCGTCTCCGACCGCTGCGACCGTCAGACTGACGGCAACAGAAATCGCATCCGAAACGGCAAAAATTGAAAGCTACCGAGCCCCTCATTTCCCGGTTCTTCATTTTCGGCCGCGACGGAGCGCGGTGTTACGGACATATCGGGAAACCAGGCCACGGACGCAAAGTTGCGCCGGCCAGGCTCCGTCAGATCAGGCACATATTTCAAGCGACAGCTTGCAACAGTCCTGACTTCGGAAGAATGGGCGTCTGGTTTTGGCAGCCAGTGTGATCCAACGTTCGGTTATCGTTCAAACGTAGAATTTCGCCCGTTCCCTCGAATGTCCCCCCAAGACGATGTGAATCGCAGCGCCAAGCTAGCAAGGCGTTCGCAGCCCCCGCAATAGAACTTCACACTTGACTCACTCTTTGGAGAAACGAATCCGGGAAGCGGCGGAAATCCGGCAGGAGGCGCAGTGAAAATGCCACAGTTCAAAAACAAAAAGGCGCGCCGAAGAGGCACGCCTTTTACCGAATCCGATGTGTTGGAATCAGGCCAGAGTTCTGACCCGCGACGAAAGCCGCGACATCTTCCGCGCGACGGTGTTCTTGTGCAGCACGCCCTTGGTGACGCCACGCATCAATTCAGGCTGGGCAGAGCGCAGAGCCTCGGCGGCCGCGTCCTTGTTGCCCGAAGCAATTGCTTCTTCGACCTTGCGCAGAAAGGTGCGGATGCGCGAACGACGCGCTTTGTTGATCTCGAAGCGCGTTTCATTCTGACGGGCGCGCTTTTTGGACTGAGGCGTGTTAGCCATGTGTTCTCTTCCCACTTTCTGGGTGGTGTAAATCTGAAGTCGCGCTTCTAGGCCCGAGTCGCGGGCAAGTCAACGGGTCCGCCGAAGTTTTTCCGCCTATTTATCACGGAACTGAGCTTCGCGTTTTTCCATGAACGCGGCCATTCCTTCCTTCTGGTCCTCGGTGGCGAAAAGCGAATGAAAGACCCGACGTTCGTAGAGCAATCCT
The DNA here is from genome assembly GCA_037968535.1 of Paracoccaceae bacterium. Lineage (GTDB taxonomy): Bacteria > Pseudomonadota > Alphaproteobacteria > Rhodobacterales > Rhodobacteraceae > JAHEAO01. The sequence continues at coordinate 10,585 of JBBKVT010000320.1, read as the reverse complement.
TCGGCCAGTGTCGTCTCATAGCTGCGATTCACCGCGTCCTTGATCGCGAGAACCGCAATCTGCGATTTCTCGGCGATCTTCTGGGCGGCGGCCATCGCCTCGTCCATCAGTTTCTTGGCGGGAACCACGCGACTGACAAGGCCCGCGCGTTCCGCTTCTTCAGCATCCATGAAGCGGCCGGTCAGGTTCATGTCCATCGCTTTGGCCTTGCCCACGAACCGAGCCAGACGCTGCGAGCCGCCCATGCCGGCCATCACGCCAAGGTTGACCTCTGGCTGGCCGAATTTGGCGGTGTCGGCGGCGATGATGAAATCGCACATCATCGCTAGTTCGCAGCCGCCGCCAAGTGTATAGCCGGCGACGGCAGCAATGATCGGCTTGCGAATCGAATTGATCGCATTGGCTTCGGCGGCAAAGAAATCTTGGGTGAAGACGTCGACGAAGGTCTTGTCGGCCATTTCCCGGATGTCAGCCCCGGCGGCGAATGCCTTTTCGGACCCGGTCAGCACTATGACACGAATTTTCTCGTTCTTATCCGCCTCGCGAAGCGCCTGTGCGAGTTCACCGAGCAGTTCGGTGTTCAGTGCATTCAGGGCGTCGGGGCGGTTCAGGCGGATCAGTGCAACGCTGTCCGCATTTTCAACGATGATCGACTTGTAGGCCATGAATGGCAGCCTCTGGTTGTTCAGTTTCACACGAGTCTGTAGCAGTCCGGCCCGGTCGATCAAGCTATCTTTGGCATTGCGCGCAGTAGAATGACGAGCGGCCAGATTGAACGATTCGGGTGATTGTGCCGGAACAACCGGGTGTCTGGCAGGGCTGGCCTTGCCGGTCGTAGGCCCGAAATGTGTGCTGGAAATAGCCCAGTTCGCCATTGGTCTGGCGGTGATCGCGCAACGACGATCCGCCAGCGTCGATCGCTTCCTGCAGCACCTGGCGGATGATCGGCACCAGCATGCGCACGCGGGTTCGCGCGATCTGACGGGCCTTGCGTGTGGGCGAGATACCTGCGCGGTGCAGAACCTCGCAGACATAGATGTTGCCCAGACCGGCGACGAGGCGCTGGTCCAGCAAGGCTGACTTGATCGGCGTATTGCGTCCTTTCAGTTGGGTGACCAGATAATCCTCGTTGAACGCGTTGCCCAGCGGCTCTGGTCCGATCGCCTTGAGCAGCCAGTGGTCTTCGAGGGTGGCCGTTGGCGTCAGGTCCATCGCGCCAAAACGACGGGCGTCATTGAATGTGATGCGCGCGCCGTCGCTCATGTCCAGCACGATGTGATCGTGTTTCTCGGGTGTTGGGTGGTCGTGGTGGAAGTCGCCCAGCATGCTGCCAGAAATCAGCATCCGCCCCGACATCCCGAGATGGATGATCAGCGTCTCGCCAGAGTCGAGTTCTGCCAGGATGTATTTCGACCGGCGGCGCAGCCGTTCGACGCGCTGACCGGTCAGCCGCTCGGCCATTCGGTCGGGCAATGGCCAGCGCAAGTCGGGGCGGCGGATGTCGGCACGAGCGATAACCTGACCCGACATCACGGGTTCAAGCCCACGGCGAACGGTCTCGACCTCTGGCAATTCCGGCATCCGGCCTCCTTGCGGCGTTTTCGGCGCATTGTAACGCCCGGCATCACCCCTATAAGAAGGGTGAGTTCTTCAGGACGGCAAGGCCCGATGACCGACAAGACTGAAAAGACGACGCATTTCGGCTACCGCGAGGTGGCAGAGGATCAGAAGGCCGAGATGGTGAAGGGCGTCTTTACCAACGTGGCCAGTCGTTATGACATCATGAATGACGTGATGTCAGCGGGGATTCATCGGTTGTGGAAAGACGCGATGATGGACTGGCTGGCGCCGCGATCCGGCCAGAGCCTGCTGGACGTGGCGGGCGGCACCGGCGATATCGCGTTTCGGTTCCTCAAGCGCGCGCCGGCCGCACAGGCGGTCGTTCTGGACATGACCGAATCGATGCTGGTCGAAGGGCGCAAGCGGGCCGAAGCCGAAAAACTTGCGGACTGGCTGGACTGGGTCGTCGGTGATGCAATGGCGCTGCCCTTTGCGGACGCCAGTTTCGATGTCTACACGATCAGCTTCGGCATCCGGAACGTCACCCGCATCGCCGATGCACTGTCCGAGGCGTTTCGGGTCCTGAAACCGGGCGGACGCCTGATGGTGCTGGAGTTCAGTCAACTGCCGAACCTCGCGATGCAGAAGGCCTATGACCTTTATTCGTTCAATGTGATTCCGCGGATGGGGCAGTTGATCGCGCAGGATCGCGACAGCTACCAGTATCTGGTGGAATCGATTCGCCAGTTCCCCGACCAAAAGCGTTTTGCCGCGATGATCAGAGAGGCGGGGTTCGAGATCGTCAAGTATCGCAACCTGTCGCTGGGGATCGCCGCGCTGCACTCTGGCTGGAAGATCTGAATGCGCGGACCTCACAATATCTGGCGCCTCATCCGCACCGGCGCGACGATGGAACGCACCGGCGCGATGGGTGTCGCGCTGGATGCGATGGATGCACCGGTTTCGCTGCGGATTGCGGCGCGGGTGCTTGGCTGGCCGTTCCAATGGCTGGGTTACAGGGGCGATCCGACGCTGCCGCCGGTGACAAGGGCGCTGACGGCGCTGGGGCCAGCTTATATCAAGTTCGGGCAGATCCTGTCGACGCGCCCGGACGTGGTCGGCGACGAGCTCGCCACGCAATTGCAGGTGCTGCAGGACAAGCTGCCGCCGTTTTCCATCGAGCTTGCAAAGGGCATGGTCGCGCAAGAGTTGGGGCATCCGGTCGAAGAAATGTTCAGCGCGTTCAGCGAACCGGTCGCCGCAGCGTCCATCGCACAGGTTCACAAGGCTTGCCGCGCGGATACCGGCGAGGAGGTTGCGGTCAAGGTCCTGCGACCGGGGATCGAGAAGGCGTTCCGCAAGGATATCGACGCCTTCTATTTCGCGGCATCGGCAATCGAGATCCTGTCTCCGTCATCACGTCGGCTGCGGCCTACCGAAGTGATCGCCCATTTCGAGGGTGTGGTATTGGGTGAGTTGGACCTGCGCCTGGAATCATCGTCCGCGGCGGAATTCGCGGCGAACACGCAGGATGACGCCGGCTTTCAGGTGCCCAAGGTCGTCTGGTCGCTGTCCAGTCGCCGGGTGATGACGCTTGGATGGGGTGAAGGCATCCCGATCCACGACATCAAGGCGCTGGACGCTGTGGGACACGATCGGCCTGCATTGGCGCGACGGGTGCTGCATCTTTTCCTCAGTCATGCGCTGCGCGACGGCTACTTTCACGCCGACATGCATCAGGGCAACCTGAAAGTGGCTGCGAACGGCGACATCATCGCGCTCGATTTCGGGATCATGGGGCATATCGACGACTATACGCGTCGTGTCTATGCCGAGATCCTGTACGGTTTCATCCGACGCGACTTTCGCCGCGTCGCAGAAGTGCATTTCGAGGCGGGATACGTGCCTGCCGACCGCGATGTGGACGAATTCGCGCGGGCACTTAGGGCGGTCGGAGAACCGATCTTCGGCATGAACGCCAACCGGATCTCGATGGCGCGACTTCTGAGTTACCTCTTCGAGGTGACGGAACGCTTCGGCATGGAAACCAGAACCGAGCTGATCTTGTTGCAGCGCACGATGGTGGTTGTTGAAGGTGTGTCACGCTCGCTGGATCCGAATATCAACATCTGGGAGGTCGCGCGGCCGGTGGTCGAAGGGTACATCAAGGAAAACGTCGGACCAAAGGCGTTGGTGCGCGATCTGGCGCGGACCGTGCAGGTGCTGGCGCGATTCGGGCCGAAGTTGCCGCAGATGGTCGAAGCGCTGTTGATCCGCCAGTCCGAGCAACCTGCCCCTGCCCCCAAGACCAGTCGAACGAAGGTCGCGGCACTCGTCGCTCTGGGCGGCGTGATCGGGGCACTGATCGTCCTGGTGTCAGAACTGATCTAGTGCGGCCAGTTCAAGGCGCATCGCGGCCGCGTAGTCGGGAAAGCCGCGTTCGGACTTCCACAGGCAATGAGCCGCCATCCGCCAGTGATAATGCGGTTCGAGCCTCTGATATCGTGCCGCAACCTTGGCATTGCCGTAGCCTTGCAGGAAGCGCGCCTGTTCTGCTTTGGTCAGGGAACGCCCGCCGTAAAGGCTTTGCATCGCGGGCGACAGGAAGATCGCGAGATCCTCGGTCGGATCGCCGAGCGCCGGGCATTGCCAGTCGATCAGAGTCAGCCCGCCAGGGCCGCTGATGATGTTAGCGGCCACTGCATCGCCGTGCAGGAACACCGTGTCGGTCGCGGGAGGTTCATTTCCTTGCGGGCGGAATCTGCGAAGTCGCGCCGCATCGACGGATCGACAGTCGTTCAGGATTGCATCGGTCTGTGCGAGCAGTGCGGCGCTGCCGCTTTGCAAGTGTCGCAATCCGCGTGGCGCCGGTTGCTGGTGGAGCCGTGCGAGCAGGCCAGCTGCGGCGGCGACGTCGGTGGCGAATGGTTCGCCATCCACATGTCGGTAGACCAGACATGGGCCAAGCGGTGTGCTGAACTCTGCAATCATCACGGGCGCCAGCCCGGTTCCAGTCAGCGCGGTCAGCGCGATGGCCTCGGCGGCTGCGTGATTGGGAAAAAGCGGACTGCCCGCAGCGTCGGAATACAGCTTGCACACGAGCGCCTTGGCGCCTGTACCGACCCGCCAGATCGCGTTGGTCCGGCCACCCGAATAGGGATGCCACGACGCGTCGGAATTGGTGAGACCGGCGGCTTCGAGTTGCCGGCGCAGGATCACCTCGGCGGAGGCAGACACCGGGCGGTAGACAGAATGAGTGTGCATGCGCTATCCGGCAATCTGAAGGTCCGGTCACGCTAGCCCTGCCCCCGAACCACGGCAAGTCCTCAGTCTCGCGGCGCGCGCAATGCGGTGATCTGGTTAGAGGAAACCGCCTGTCCGCCCGACAATACGATGATGGTCTCGCCGTCGCGCATTCTTGCCTCGGTGATCTCGGCAAAAGCCTCGACGACGCCGACTTGCATCGGCTGGTCGCCAACTTTTGTTTCCAGCTCGAATCGGTAGGTGCCGGGCGGCACCGGTTCGCCGTCCGAAGTGACACCGGCCCAATCAATCGTGTCGGAGCTGCGCAGAAGCGGCAGACGCTGAACCTCGACGCCCGCCTCGTTCCGAACCACAAGACTGGCGGTATTGGCGCCCGGTGGAAAATCGGGCGCCAGCGTGATTGGCGTTCCGTCGAAGGCCACAGGTGCGGCCACCCGCGCCTCCATCCCGACCCAACCGGCCAGTTGCGACATTCCCATGATGCCCATCTGCTGCGCCAGAGACTGCAGTAGGTCGTTGGTCTTCACCTGTTGCTCGACGCCCGAGAACGTTGCCAGCTGGACCGCGAAATCGGCGGATTCAATCGGATTGAGGGGATCCTGATTCTGCATCTGCGTCGTCAGCATCAACAGGAAGGTTTCAAAATCGGAACTGACCGCCTTGGTTTGCGGTGCCGGGTTAGCAGCCGGTGCGGGGGCCGCTGTTGTAGTCGATGCAATTTCCATGATCACTCCTTCAAATGCGCATATCGAGGCCGTCGCCTGCCAGCGACAAAACGTGGGCCGGGTGCGGGTCAGGGACAGCGACCTGATGTGCCGGATTGTCCGCGGACCGATCAGCAGGGGTCGCGGGATGCTGCCCGCTTTGACCTTGCTGTCCGGCAAAGGCGAACGTCAGCCGCTCATATCCGGCTTGACGCAGGTCGGCGGCCAACAGGTCGATGTGGCGACGCAGAAGTTCCAGCGTCTCGGGCCGCTCGACAGTCAACTGAACCGACATCGCGCCGTCTGATCCTTGCAATGTCAGCTTGACGCGACCCAGTTCCTCTGGGTTCAGTGTCAACTCGACCGGTCGATCGGAAAGCGCACGCGCGGCTTGCGCGATGGCTTCGACGACGCGCGGAGCATGGTCGGTCAGCATCGGCAGAGAACGCGCAGTGTCCTGTGTCAGAGGCCCCGATCGGGGAGTATCGGAGAATAACATCTCCGACGCCGGGTCTGTCGAAGCAATGAGCGACGTCAGGATTTCCAGGCCAGGCGCCCTGGCAAGCGATTCGACGTGCGTCACTGGTTTTGTATCGACCGAGGACGGAGCCTCGGTTTCTGTCGGGCTCTGGCGTTCAGGGACTGCCTGATGCGTGGTTTCCGCGATTCTCGGGGCCTTTGGTGGTTCGCCAGAAGTGACGGGTTGCGCCACGGGGTGGGCAAGTCCCGGCGCGGGTTCAACGAGGATTGGCGCCGGTATTTTCGGCGGGGACAACGGTTCAGGTTTTTGTTCGCGGAGTTGTTGGGCAGCGTCCATGTCTGCCACTGCGGCGTGACCTGCCACCACTGGTGGCTGCATCTCGGGTTTGACCAGCGGCGCTGGTTGGTCCGGCTTCGGCACCTCAGTGATATCCGCCTCGGCTATCGTTCGAGGCGCTTCCGGCCCGAGTTGCGGCATCGTCAGCTTCGGATCGCCATTGGCTTGCGGAACTGCAAGGATTGCTGGGGAGGAGCGGTTCGTGGTCGCGCTGGCAGATATATTTTCCACCATCTCGGTATTGCGCATCGGACCTTCGTCTGGGACGCGCGTCTGGGGTTCCGGTGCACCGCCAATGGAGGGCGGAGCGATCATGGGGCGGGGGTTTGCCAGTGGCACAACCCCGTCCGGCAAGGTCGCCGACATCCCGGCAGTTTCAAGCGTCCGCTTGGGCGTTTCGCTTGCAGTTACCGGGCGGAAACCTGTCGCCTGCTCTGGTGGCTGAAATCCTGCTTCGGCGGGGTTTTCTCCGTTGGCTGGCGGGGTGGCGGTTGGCGATATCGGAGCCGGGACCTGAACAACCAGCCTGCTGTCGGACGAAGTTAGTGCCATACCCAGCTTATCTGAAGCGGCCGCTTGTTCCGTCAGTGCGGCGCTTTGTATCTGCGCCGGGACGGGGACGGGGACTGTTCCGATTGCATCCGTCTTCGTCAAATCCGTGAACAGCATTTCCCGCGGGTCATCAAACAGATCGGCAAAAATATCGGTCGATGCCTCTGAAAGTGCTGCGGACGGCTTTTGCGGTCCCATGGGAGTCTGGGCAATCAGGTTTGAAAGGTTTTGTGCGATCATGATCCATTCCGCGAGTTCTTCGCCGTCTGATCTTTATGACCGGTGTTGGTTACCGCTTCTTTACCGCTTTGGGATCAAATAGGCGAAAGCCTGTCGAATTGGATGAAAACGTATGACCGACCTTACTGCCGTCAAGCCCGGTGCACCCGCCGCAGGACAAAGTGCAAACGACCGCCAGCTCTGGAAAGTTGCCCAGGAACTGGAGGCAGCATTTCTGACGGAGATGTTGAAATCTACCGGGTTCGGATCTCCGAGGGACAGCTTTGACGGCGGGATAGGCGAAGAGCAGTTCGGATCGTTCCTGCGCCAGGCCGAAGCCACGGAAATGGTGCGCGCTGGCGGTATTGGGTTGGCGGAAGCGGTGTTCGATACATTGAAGGAGCGGACCGATGGGATTGTTTGACCGCCGAAGCAACTGCGAGAAGCTCGCCGATCTGCTGGACCGGGAAAGAGCCGCAGTTCTTGCCGGTGACTATGCCGCGCTCCGACGTCTGATGGCCGACAAAGAACGACTGGTCGCACTTGCCGTCCGGGATCGGCCTGCGGCCATTGATCTGGCACGGCTGAAACAGAAAACCGCCCGCAACCACGTATTGCTTAACGCTGCGATGGACGGAATTCGTCAGGTAAGTCAAGTGCTTGCAGGTTCCAAACCCGCTGGTGCCGAACTTAGTACATACGACAAAACCGGTCTTTTGCAGACATCGCAAGGGAAGAGCGCGACGATCGAGCGCCGACTCTAGAATTCGATGCAACTGGCTAAAAATCGATCCATTCGATTCTCGCTTCTTAGGAATCAGTTAGCACCTTGATGCCAGATTGCACAGGCATCCCTAGGGGTGGCGCCGCCGGCGGAATGCCGGATGCCGCAACCGTCAGAATGACGCAGAACCCGCCTTATCGGGCGACATCTCAATTCGGCGCAAAAGCGCCGTCAGACGGAAGGAAAACGAATGGCGACTTTCCATGCACCGCCATGATGCCCGCCGCCCGCAATGATCTTCTTGCGCTTTATGATGATTGGCGCGTTTGTTTTCGCGCTCATTCCGCCACCTCGTGTCTCACCCGCTATTTGGATAGCAGGGGCACATGAAGGACGATTTAACCGCTAAAATTCGATTGATTTAGTCAGGGGTTTCTTCGCCGAAAGGTCGCGATCTGGGATCGATGATAAAGGCAAGAATCCAACCGAACGAAAACCCACCCAGATGGGTTTCCCAGGCCAGTCTTCCGTTCATTGCCCACCACAGGACCAAGTTCAGCGCGATCAACAAGACCATTGTGCGGAGTACGGGCCACAGCCGTTTCTCGGCGGTAAATCGGTCGACGTATTCCCAGGCAGCCAAAGCACCGGCGAGGCCGAAAAGTGCCCCCGAGGCACCGACCATGGGTTGCACGCTTCGCGAAAGGATCGCAAATCCCAGCGCGCCACCCACAGTCGCCATCGCGTAAAGAAAGAGAAATCGCGTCGATCCGATCCGCTCCACGATGATCTTTCCAAGACCGAGCAGCGTCAGCATGTTGACGAGAAGGTGTGCCAACCCGGCGTGCAGAAAACCATAGGTCAAAAACATCAGATAGGGTTGCCACGCGTAGTTCGGGCGCCAGTTGTGCAACAGGCCGATCCAGAACCCGCCATTCTGGTAGGCCAACGATCGCCATTGCGTTGTCCCCCAGACTTTCCAGTCAGCTCCTTGCAAGATCAACTCGACGAAGACGCTGAGCAGCGCCAAGACAATGAGCACGGCCGGGACGTTCAGATTTCGCTGCGGATCGGCGGTTTTGGTCATGCGCGCTATCTGACCAATTTCAATCAATCATGCCAGACAAACCTTCAGGGATCGTCTTCGCGCGGTCGATGACCCGCCGCGCTTTGATCTGGGGACAGCCATGACTATTCGCTTTTCTGAGCGCCGATTTCCGCCTTCAGCCTGGTAATTTCATCACGCGCTGTCTTCACGAAGGATCGGGTGTCGGCGGCACCTGTCAGATCAGCAACCTTGAGGAACTGCGCCAGCGCCTCTGGCTTGCGGTCGAGTTTCATATAGACCTGTCCCAAATGGTATTGCACCATCGGATCTTCGGTCATCGCTGCGGCGGCAGGTTCGAGCGCAACTAGTGCGTCCGTGCTCTGCCCACGCAGATGTGAGATCCAACCATAGGTATCTTGAAACGGCGCCACGTCACTGCCGCGCAGTCTGCGGGCGATCGTGTAGGCTTTCTCAAGCGACGTTTCATCGGTGCGATGATCCGCAATCAAGCTGGCCAAGTTGTTGGCGATGATCTGGTTGTTGCTGTCTCTCTCGTAAAGTCCTTCATAGATCGAAATCGCCTGATCGAAATCGCCGGCTTTCTCGACAATCCCCGCATAAATCCACAGCAGTGTCGGGTCCTCTGGATTGTCCGCCAGCGCCTGTTCGATCGCCGCTTTGGTTTCCTCGTCCCGACCTTGAGTATCCAAGAGCCGGAACAGTGCGATCCAGACTTGTGGTTGGCTGTCTTGGGATTTCAGCAAATCGCGATAGATCGCCTCTGCATGTTCTGGATCACCGGTTGCCGCATCGACGGCAGCCTCAAGAAATTTGACCTGCGGATTGTCAGGCTCTTTTGCGACAAGTGCCTTGATGCGCAGTTTTGCATTTTCGACATCCCCGCTGGAAAGCAACGAACGGATGATCTCGACATTCGCGCCAAGTCCCGCATCCCCAGTGTTCACCAAGCCTTCCAGATAACGAACCGCCTCGTCGGACTTGTTCTGCGACTGCAGCGATCTCGTTTTCAAAACCTGGCTGATCTGGCGCCCTTGCTCGGTTCCGGTGCGTTCCAGCGTTGCGGCCACTTGCTCGGTACGGGGCCAATCCATCATCGCGATGTAGACGTTGCCCAAAGCTTCCAGAATTTGGACGTTTTCAGGGGCAAGTCGCAATGCATCTATCAGAATCGTCTCCGCAGTGACGAATTTCTCTCGGTTGGCCAGAAACTGGGCGTAGCGGATTGCCTCGTCGGGTGCCTTGTTCGATGCTTCGAATGCTAGTGACAGCATCTCACCCACCAATTCCTGATTGCCTTCCCGGTCGTAAGCCTTGGCCATGAGTGACATAACATCGGCGTCGCCAGGATTCTGATCCAGCGCCGAGCGCAAGGAGATGATCGCTTCGCCAACCTGATCGGCATCAATCAACCAGTCAGCCTTGAGCTTCAACGCTTCAACGTGGCCGGCATCCTCAGCGAGAACCTCTTCGACAAGGCTGCGCGCACCAACACTGTTTCCGGTCGCAAGCAGCATTCTCGACAGTGCAACCTTGATATTTCGCGATTCGTCCGAAGGTTCCATCCCGCCCAGGATAGATTGCATATCGGCGATACCCTTTTCGCGGTCTCCCTCGTCGAAAACGAGTCCCGCACGCAGCGCACCGAAGACGGGCGCGTCCTGGCCCGAAGCGATCAT
>JBBKVT010000319.1:0-3982 GCA_037968535.1 Paracoccaceae bacterium | reverse complement strand
TCACTTTGCCGCTGGTCGCCCCGATCCTGATGATCGCGATCATCTTCCGCACGATGGAGGCGTTCAAGACCTTCGATCTGGCCTATATCCTGTCCAGCCAGCCTACGACCGAGCTGATCGCGATCCGGCTTTACAAGATGGCATTTCTGGAATGGCAGACCGGCCAATCCTCGGCCTTTGCCTATATCGTGCTGATAATGGTGGTGGCGATCACCAATATCTACGTGAAATACCTCAATAAAGTGAAGGCACGTTAAGGATGGCGGCGGTTCGCACAACGGGCGAGGTCTGGCGGCATCGGACGGCGATTGCCGCGGTGCTGGTGGCATTGTTCATCATGCTGACGCCGATCTACTGGATCACCTCGACAGCGTTCAAGCCGCGCAATCTGGCCACCACGATCCCGCCGACGATCCTGTTTGAACCAACCGTTGCACCGTTTGTAAAACTGGCGGTGAAGCGGTCGCAATTGCGCTCGGCGCCGTCCGAAGAGGAATACGCCGCCGCCCCCTGGTGGGAGCAGATGGTGTTCGACGGCGGCGAGAAAGTCGTGCGTTCAGGGCGCGGCGAGATCCAGTCCTCGGGCTATTTCGACCGGTTCAAGAATTCGCTGATCATTTCCATCGTCTCGACCTTTCTTGCTGTGTCGATGGGAACGCTGACCGCCTATGGCTTTTCAAGGTTCAGAGTCGCGGGTGAAGATGACTGGCTGTTCTTCATCCTGTCGACCCGAATGTTGCCGCCCGTCGTCGTCGCGATACCGATGTTCCTGATGTACCGTCTGGTCGGGCTGAATGACACGCATCTGGGGCTGATCATCCTTTACACGGCATTCAACCTGTCGTTTTCGGTCTGGATCATGAAGGGGTTCATTGACGAGATTCCGCGTGAATATGAAGAGGCGGCATTGGTCGACGGCTACACGCGGATGCAGGCCTTCTTCAAGATCGTGCTGCCCGAGGCGCTGACCGGGATCGCGGCAACGGCTGTGTTCTGCTTCATCACCGCGTGGAACGAATATGCCTTCGCGCTGATCATGACCAACCGCAAGGCGCAGACAGCACCGCCGTTCATCCCCAGCCAGATCGGGTCGGGCCTGCCTGACTGGACGGTGATCGCGGCGGGAACATTCCTGTTCCTGCTGCCGGTCGCGATCTTCACCTTCCTTCTGCGCAACCACCTGCTGCGCGGCATGTCGTTCGGGGCGATCCGCAAATGACCTTTCGATCCCTCAACCAAAGGTTTCTCGCCCCCGGTGCCCAGACGTTGATGATCTTCGGCATCATCTCGCTATGCCAGCCATGGAGCCTGCTTTTGCACCAGAACGGGTTGATGCTGACCCTGATCGGGCTGATCGCGTTTCTCGTGACCTCGAAGATCGCGCCGGATCCGGAGCCGGAAGACGATGACGAAGAGGACCTCGTCTGATGGCCGAGATCAGGCTGAACAACGTGCAAAAGTATTTCGGGGCGGTGCAGGTCATCAAGGACATGAACCTGACCATCGCGGATGGCGAATTCGTGGTGATGCTGGGCCAGTCGGGCTGTGGCAAGACCACGACGTTGCGCGCGATTGCGGGACTGGAGACGGTGACATCGGGCGAGATCCTGATTGATGGTGTGCCAGTGCAGGACAAGCCTGCGTCCGACCGCGACATCGCCTTCGTGTTCCAGTCCTTTTCGCTTTATCCACATATGACGGTTTACGAGAATATCGCCTTCCCGCTGCGGGCCGTGGGGATGAGCAATGCCGACCGTGACAAGGCCGTGAAAGAAGTGGCAGGGGTGCTGCGCATCGCTCCGCTTCTGGGGCGCAAGCCCTCGGCGCTGTCCGGCGGCGATATGCAGAGGGTGGCGATTGGCCGTGCGCTGGTGCGCCGGCCCAAGGCCTTGCTGATGGACGAACCGATCGGCGCGCTGGACGCAAAGCTGCGTGAACAGATGCGGGCAGAGATCAAGCGGCTGCATCTGTCGCGCGGCTCCACCAGTGTTTACGTGACTCACGACCAGATCGAAGCGATGAGCCTCGCGGACCGCATCGTGATCATGCATGACGGGGTCTTGCAGCAGATCGGTGCGCCCGATGAGGTCTATCTGAAGCCCGCCAACCTGTTCGTGGCGCAGTTCGTTGGCAGCCCGGTGATGAATGTCGCCGATGTGGTGGTGAACGGAGCAGGCGGCGACGCCTTGATCAAGCTGGGCGGCCGCGCCGAGGGGTTTCATTTTCCGGCAGGGGCGTTGGGGCATTTGAAGGATGCCGGACAGGGCGTCACGCTTGGCATCCGGTCCGAAGCGGTTCAGCTGAGCCACGAAAAGTCGAAGGGAGATATCGAGGTCGAAACCACCAATATCGAACCACTCGGTTCGCACGATATCGTCGATGTGAGGATCGGCGATGCGGTGCTGCGGGCGCGAACCGAGGCGGGTTTCGTTTCCGGTGAGGGTCAGAAGGTCTGGGTAAACCTTGATCCGGGCCAAGCGCATTTCTTCGACCGGGCCAGCGGCCAGCGGATCGGGGGGCAGGTCTGATGGCGAGTATCGAGCTTAGGGGCATCTCCAAGAAGTTCGGGTCCAACCGGGCCTTGCGCGGGCTTGATCTGAAGATCGAAGACGGCGAGTTCTTCGTGCTCTTGGGCCAGACCGGCGCGGGCAAGACCACGACGCTGCGGGTGATCGCGGGGCTGGAGCGGCCGGACGAAGGGCAGGTGCTGATTGGCGGGCAGGATGTCGCAAGCTGGAACGCTGCAGAGCGCGACGTGGCGCTGGTGTTGCAGCAATACTCGCTTTATCCGCGGCTGACCGTACGGGGGAACCTGGAGTTCCCGCTGAAATCGAAGATCCGCAAGATGGACGCTATGCAGATCGCCGCTCGGGTCGAAAAGGCGGCGAAGACCTTGCAGATCACGCATCTGATGGATCGCAAGGTCGAACGGCTGTCGGGCGGAGAGATGCAGCGAGTTTCAATTGGCCGGGCGATCGTGCGCGAACCGGCGGTCTTCTTGATGGATGAACCCTTGTCTGCGCTGGACGCCAAGCTGCGAGAATCGTTGCGGGTGGAGTTGAAGGCGCTGCACAGCGGGCTGGGGGCGACGTTCCTGTTCGTGACCCATGATCAGGTCGAGGCGATGTCGATGGGCGACAAGATCGGGGTGCTGAACAAGGGTCGGTTGGTGCAGGTTGGAACCCCTGCCGAGGTTTACAACGCGCCGATTAATACGTTCGTCGCGCGCTCGGTCGGCACGCCGCCGATGAACCTGATCGAGGGGATGCTGAAAGACGGGCAGGCGATGATGGAGGCTGAAGGCTTCCGCTTGCCGGTGGTCGCCCGGGGTGGAACCGAAGGGCGCAAATTGATGTTCGGGGTGCGGCCGGAGAATTTGGTGCTGGAAAGCGGGGCTCCGGTTGCGGGGCGGGTCTTTGATATCGAGGATCATGGGGTGATCAAGATCCTGACGCTGGAGGTGGGCACCAGCAAGCTGCATGCCACCGTTCCTGCCCAGATGAAGGTGAAGCTGGACGATGAAGTTCGGTTCGGCTGGAAGGCCGACAAAGTTCTGCTGTTTGATGCGGAAAGTGGCGTGAATTTGGCGGTGGTTTGAGGCGTCCACATTGGACGCATTGTAATTCAACGGTTTTTTGCGGTTAATTTTCTCTTAACGAGCAAAATCAAAGTCAGCGTCTGCCCAAGTGCGCTAGCCACCCAGATCAGGAAACCGCGCCCGGAATGCAGGCAGCGCTTCGGGGTTCACGAAGTTCTCGGGCTCTGCGCCGGACAGGATGCGGCGTGCCTCGTGGACGACGCCTTGTCCCATCCGCAGCATGCTTTCCTCGGTGATCCCGGCCATGTGCGGGGTCAGGATGACATTGGGGAGGCTGAGGAACGGGTGGCCTGAGGGCAGGGGTTGCTGGGCGAATACGTCCAGCACCGCGCCGCCGAGTTTGCTATTTTGCAGCGCGGTCAGAAGGGCGGGTTCGTCCACCAC
>JBBKVT010000318.1:0-3040 GCA_037968535.1 Paracoccaceae bacterium | reverse complement strand
GGAAGCGATTGCTGCATATGAGCGCACGATTGTAACCGATGCCACTCAGGTTCCGTTCGATCGCTTCCTCGCCGGTGATCAGAACGCCCTTTCCGAGGCCGCAAAGCGAGGGATGGACCGGTTCAACGGGTCTGCCGGATGCATTACCTGCCACAACGGGGCGCTTGCATCCGACGAGCGCTATTACAAACTTGGGGTGCCACCAGCGCCGGAATTCGACGAGGATTCGCTTTACCAGATTACCCTGCGCTGGGAGCTTTACCAAAAAGGGATGTCAGAGGCAGACTATCGCAGCGGAGCCGATGATATGGGGTTGTTCCATAAAACCAAACGCCCCGTCGACAAAGGCAAGTTTCGGACCCCCAGTCTTCGCGAACTGCGCTGGACAGATCCTTATATGCACAACGGCGTTTTCTCGACGCTCGCAGATGTCGTTGATTTCTACGACTCCGGCGGTGGACCAGGGAATAGCGTGTTGCAACCGCTTGGCCTGACTGCCGACGAAAAGGCGGACCTTGTTGCGTTCCTCGAAGCACTTTCGATGGATGAACCACTGATCCTGGAAGAACCAGAGCTTCCGGAAACTGCAACCTGGGCGGAGTTCAACCAATGACCCAACATGTCAGACCAACCACGCGCGGCGCCAAATCCGCCTGCATGAACCGCCGAAACTTCCTAATTCTCGGAGGAGCAGCAGTGACCGTGCTTGCGACATACGGCGAGGGCGCGCAGGCGCAGGATCTTGTAAGCAGTTCTTACGCCCGAAAAGTAATCGGCAAGGTGTCGGACCTTCAACACGGCACCGCACTTACATTCAACTATCCCACGGATGATATCGAGAACGTTCTAGTCCTGTTGAACGAAGAGGCCGGCGGCGGTGTAGGCGAGGGCCGAGACATAGTCGCCTTCAATTCGATCTGCCCACATATGGGAGGATACATGGACGTCAGCACCTTCAAGCCGGACCATAGCGTCTTGGGGCCGTGCCCCCTGCATCTGTCGACATTCGATCTTTCACGACATGGCATGATCGTCTCGGGCCATTCCGCGGCGAGTCTTCCTCAGATCGTCCTTGAAATCGACGGCGACGATATCGTCGCAACTGGGGTCATGGGCCTGTTCTACGGCTTTAATCGCAATCCGTCCGGCGCATAAGGAATTTAATCGTCATGACCAGCACCGTCATCAACAACGAATATGTTCCATTGCCACCTCCGGAAGCAGAAATTCTGACAACTGCATGCAGCTATTGCATCGTGGCGTGTTCCTACAAAGTCTATCGTTGGCCGGTTGGCACTGAAGGCGGAACGACGGCCGATCAGAATGCTTTTGGGGTGGATTTTCCGACAGGCGGTTCGCCTTGGATTGCAGAATCGCAGCACAACCTCGGCATGCACGAAGGCAGGCAGCATCATTTTGTCATTATCCCGGATGCGGACGCAGACGTGGTCAATCGGGGCGGCAACTACTCGGTCCGCGGCGGCACGTTGGCACAAAAGATCTACAATCCAGAAACTACGACACGCGACCGCTTGAAGCACCCGATGGTGCGGATCGGCGGGATATTGACTCCGGTCAGCTGGGATCTTGTAACCGACGTCATGGCAGAAGTGTCGAAGCATGTTCTGAAGAATTATGGCGAACATGCAATCGCGACCCCTGTGTACGCGCCGCACGACAAACCGCAAAATGCCGAAGATGCGGCTGGCTTGGACGACGCAGGCATCAACTCCTTCTCGGCCTCGTATGACGATTGGGGCAAGTGCGAAGTCGCCTATATGTCCGGTGTTGATCCATACGAGACCGAGACGTTGCTGTTCACCGAGTGGATGATGTACAGCGACGTTCCGGACAAGAAGATGATCTTTGCGACACCTCACAAGACCATGGGTGTTCAATATGGGATTGACCATGGCGGCCTGTGGCTGCCTGTGACACCCGGATCCGATACCGCACTGCACATGGCAATGGCAAAGATCATCATCGACAACGGTTGGCAGGATCAGGAATTCATCGACAATTGGGTCAATAACCAGTGGGAGATCGAATCCGGCTATGGGCGTGGGACTCGCAACACACGCTGGCAGTGGCGCACTACTTGGGGCCGTTGGCAATCTGACTGGAATGATTATCAGAAGTTCATCGCAAACGAGAAGGCGGCCGAGCTTCAGGAAGCCGCTGCAATTACCGGACTGGACGCCGATCTGATCCAGGCGGCGGCCGAGATATTGGCAAAGCCACGCGACGATGGTTCGCGACCCAAGACGTCATTCATGATCGAAAAGGGTAACTACTGGTCCAATAACTACATGAACACCGCTTCTATTGCTTCGTTGGGGTTGATCTGCGGGGCAGGCAATCGCCCGGGGCAAGTGATCAGTCGTGGTGGTGGTCATCAGCGCGGTGGAATGTCGCCGGGCGGCGGCAAGGGATTTCTGAGTCCCGAAAAATACCCCGGCCGGCGCAAGAAGGCACTGAATGTCGACCGTTGGGTCATGGACGGCAAAGTTCGATTCATGTGGACGATTGGCCTGACGTGGTTCGCCGCGATGTTGGCATCGCAAGAACTCGCCAGCCGGGTTGCCGATCTGACGATACGCAATCCCAACCAACCCCGCACCGTCGACAGGGAGCATTTGGTCGAGGTCTTCAAGAAGCGCGTAGATTCCGGCGGGATGGTACTTGTCGACAGCGACATTTATCCTGTGGAGCCGCTAAACACACAATATGCCGACATCGTCCTTCCGGCCGCCGGCTGGGGCGAGGTCGATTTCGCCCGCTGCAATGCCGAACGGCGACTTCGCCTTTATGCAAAGTTCAACGATGCACCAGGTGAAGCAAAGCCGGACTGGTGGGCTGTTGGCCAGTTTGCACAGAAGATGGGATTCAATGGTTTTGATTGGAAGGATTCAAACGAGATCTTTGAAGAGGCGGCGAGGTTCTCTCGGACCGGCGTGCTGAATTACTACGCCCTGGCTGTTCATGCCAAACGCGAAGGCAAGAGAGCGCACGAGAAGCTGCGTGAGCTGGGGACAACGGG
>JBBKVT010000317.1:0-5649 GCA_037968535.1 Paracoccaceae bacterium | reverse complement strand
GGCAGCTTGTAGCCGGTCACGCGCCGCACGATCAGGCCCTGCGACTTGAGGTAATCGTCGCAGGCCTCTGCCTCGGACTGGTCGTGGAACCGCGCGAGGATGAAATTTGCACACGAGGTATCCGAGGGTATTCCAAGCTCTGCCAACGCCTCGGCCAGCCAGACGCGCATCCTTGCATTTTCGGCCCGGCACTTGGCGGCATAGTCGCGGTCTCGGATCGCAGCTTCCGCCGTATCCAGTTGTGTTGCTGACAGATTGAAAGGACCTCGAACCCGGTTCAGCACATCAATGATCGATTGCGGACCATAGCCCCAGCCGATCCTCAGCCCGCCCAAACCGTAAAGCTTCGAGAAGGTGCGCGTCATGACGACATTCTCGCGCCGCTCGACCAGCGCCGCACCACCGTCGAACCCCTCGACATAATCTGCATAGGCACCATCGAGCACCAGGATCGCCTGCGGCGGCAGCCCGTCCGCCAGTCGCGCCACTTCATTGCCGCCAATCATGGTTCCTGTCGGGTTCGCCGGGTTTGCGATGAACACAAGCTTGGTCTGGTCAGTGCAATTCGAAAGGATCGCGTCTACGTCGACGACCCGCTCACGCTCGGCAACCTCGACCGGGCTTGCCCCGGCGGCCAGAGCGGAAATCCGGTACATCGAAAAACCGTGACGGGTGTGAATCACCTCATCGCCCGGTCCGGCATAAGCTTGGCAGAGGAAAGTGATGATCTCGTCCGACCCGGCCCCGCAAATGATCCGCCCGGCGTCCAAACCATGCACCTCGGCGATCGCTCGGCGCAGCGCGGCATGGTCGGTCGAAGGATACCGGTGCAACTTGTGTACGGTCTTGGCAAACGCCTCTCGCGCCTTTTCGCCGGGACCGAACGGGTTTTCGTTCGACGACAGCTTCACCACTTCCGCAACCCCTTCGACATGGCTTTCCCCGCCCTGATACAGGACGATATCCATGATGCCGGGTTGCGGAGCGATGGTCTGGGTCATGTGGGCAGCCTTTGCAGTCCGGGGTCTTCTAGCGGCCCAGAAACCGCATGACCAGATGTTTCACCGCTCCAGCACATTGCGAAACTGCCAGGGGTCAGATTCGTCGATGTCCTCGGGAAATTGCGTCTGCCGGTCGGCAAGAGGCGTCCAGTCGGTGTAATGCGCCTCGACCGGACCCAGATAGGGACGCTGCACCTCAAGACAGCGGGCATGATCCATTTCGTCGGTCTCAACGATGCCCGCTTGGGGGTTCTCCAGCGCCCAGACCATGCCGGCCAGAACGGCGGAACTTACCTGCAACCCGGTGGCGTTCTGATCCGGCGCCAGCAGCCGCGCCTCGGAATTCGACAGTCGCGATCCATACCAGAGCGCGTTCTTCTGGTGCCCGTAAAGCAGCACGCCCAACTCGTCGATCCCGTCGACGATTTCTTCGGGTTCAAGGATGTGATGCACCGCGGGGATCTGATTCGAGCCGAACATTTCATGCAAGGCCAACACCGCGTCGTCATTGGGGTGATAGGCGTAATGGCAGGTCGGCCTGAACGCCGGATCGGCCGGATCGCCGACAGTGTAGTAGTCAGCGATCGAGATCGCCTCGTTGTGGGTGACAAGGAAACCGAACTGCGGCCCCGGCGTCGGACACCAGCTGCGGACTTTTGTGTTTGCGCCCGGCTGCGCCAGCCAGATGCCAGCGCGACAGCCCGTGGTGTGGCCCTTTGCGTTCTCGGGCATCCATTTCTCATGCGTGCCCCACCCCAGTTCGGCAGGCTGATAGCCCTCGGCGATAAAGCCCTCGACCGACCAGGTGTTCACGAAATGGCCCGGTTCGCGCGGCGCGAGCCGGACCTGCGTGTCACGTTCCGCGATATGAATACCCTCGACGCCAAGCGACTGCATCAACTTGGCCCAGCCCTCACGGTTCGCGGGCGCAGTCGCGTCTTGCCCGAGATCGCGGGAAAGAACCAGCAGCGCCTCCTTGACGAACCAGCTGACCATGCCGGGATTGGCACCACAGCAGGACACCGCCGTTGTCCCGCCGGGATTGGCGGCAGCCTCGTCACGTACCGCCTGCCGCAGTGCGTAATTGGTGCGCGCAGCATTGTCGTCGGTCTCGAAATAAAATCCCGCCCAAGGCTCGACCACCGTGTCAATGTAAGGCACGCCCATCTCGCGGCAGAACTTCATCAGGTCCAGCGACGAAGTATCCACTGACAGGTTCACGCAGAACCCCTTGCCCCTCTCGAACACGCCGCCCAGAATGTCGCGGTAGTTGTCGCGGGTCAGCGCCACCGGCAAATGCCGCACGCCGCGTGCTGACAACTCGCCCTCGGCGGATTCATTGGGTTCGATCACCACCACCTTGTTGCGGTCGAAATCGAAATGCCGCTCGATCAGTGGCAGCGTCCCCCGCCCGATAGAGCCGTAACCGATCAAGACAATCGATCCCTCGATGCGGTGATAGACAGGATGCGAAACGGCCATATCGCGCGATCTTTCCGGTTCAAGGGGGGGTGAGGGTTCTGGAAACGAAAAAGGGCCGCGCAGGTTCGGCGCGGCCTCCAAAAAAATCCGTCGCTCGGGCTTCAGTTCTTGGCGTAGTATTCCACGACCAGGTTCGGTTCCATCATCACCGGGTAAGGCACATCGCCCAAAGCCGGGGTGCGCACGAACGTCGCAGTCATTTTCGAGTGATCCACGTCCAGATAGTCGGGCACATCGCGTTCCGCCAAACCTGCGGCTTCCAGCACCATTCCCATCTGCTTGGACTTGTCACGAACTTCGATCAAGTCGCCTTCCTTGACACGGTAGGAAGCGATGTTGACGCGAGTTCCGTTCACCTTGACATGGCCGTGGTTCACGAACTGACGAGCGGCAAAGATCGTCGGCACGAACTTGGCGCGGTAAACGACAGCATCAAGCCGACGCTCCAGCAGGCCTACCAGATTCTCGCCGGTGTCGCCCTTTACGCGCTCTGCCTCGCCGTAAATGCGGCGAAACTGCTTTTCGGTCAAGTCACCATAATAGCCCTTGAGCTTTTGCTTGGCACGCAACTGCAGGCCGAAGTCCGAAAGTTTACCCTTGCGGCGCTGGCCGTGCTGGCCGGGGCCATATTCGCGGCGGTTGACCGGGGATTTCGGACGACCCCAGATGTTCTCGCCCATCCGGCGATCGATTTTGTACTTGGCAGACGTGCGTTTGGTCACGGCTGATCTCCTTCTTTGAACGGCGCCCTTTGGGGCGACTATGAAGGGCGTTGTCCTCTGGCTTGCGCCTGACAGGGTTCCTCTTGCGAGGTCCACCAACACCAACATGAAATGAACCGACCGCGTTTCCGGGCCGGATCAGGGGGCGCTTATATCCCGGACAAAGCCGGAGTCAACAGGCGATCATGTCGAGCAATAGTGCAAAAGCGCGGCCTCTGACTGGCTGAGTGCGCGTCTCGCCGGCATGCCATAGGCGGTTGGGTCACGTTTCAAATCCGGCATGCAGTCATAAAGTCGCCCCAGCTGATTGCCGTCGATAGCGTCCAGAACGGCCCGAGCCGGGTTGAAGCTTTCGGTCTCGATACCGTTCGCCCACAAGATTTGATGCGAAGGTAGCATCAGATGAATGTAGGTCACGCTGCGCAAAGTATGATCCACGGCGATCGTGCCGTCGTTCACCAGATCACGGGCCGCGACCAGAACCTCATCGGTGTTGAACAGTGTCGCGGCCATCGGCCCTTTCAAGAGGATATGATGATCGGGCGAAACCAACAGATCGGCGTCGGGTTCATCCTGCCCCAGCACGTTCGCACGCAATCGAACCGGCCGCAGGTGCGGCAGCGCCCGCAACCGTGCGCCGGTAATCTCGCGGCGACCAATCCACAAAAGCGGCTGTGCGCCGCTATCTCTGGTGAGAATCCGATCGCCTTCCTGCAGATCTTCAACCAGACACGATCCCTCTTCGGTGGCGATGCGCGTGCCGGGCGTGAAGCAGATCGTGCCTTTCCTGGCGTCGGCGTATTCGGCGGCAAGACATGGCGCGGTCATCGCGTGAACGACCCACAGGTCGGTATCGGCGGGCGGCGCCTCGCCGACGAACAGCAGCAGCGGCTTTGCCAACTCCTCGACCTGTATCAGGCTGATGCGGTATTGGCGGTTGCCGTCGGTGACATCAAAACCGTCCTCGAACAGGCTCTCGTCATAATCGTGGGGGGCCGTGTCGCGCACGCCACCCTTGGAGCGTCCCAGCAACCGCGGGACGACCGTAGCCGCGCGCCGGTGCAACTCTTCCAACCCGTCCGCGCCATTCAGCACCAGCACGTCGCGTGGCGCGTCGATCCGGACGGCCTTGCCCGTCCAGCGCCACGTCGATCCGACCGCGATCGCACTGACGGGCGCACCCGAAAGCGCGTCGACGTAGGTCTGCATCCATGAAATTACAAACGTGCCCCGATAGCCCGCCATAGTGCCTGTCAACCTGCTGCCGTTTCTTCATTATTAATAAAAAGTTAACAGATCGCTACGCCGAAGGGAATCCCCCTGCCCGAAATTTGTGAAGGGATCAGCCGCCGCAAATCGTGCGCACAGAGCATGTCGAGGATAATGCTCGATCGAGATACACAAGATTATCGATCCGGTGGCGAAACCGCCCAAGCCCAAAGTCATATCTCAGGGTACGCGCCGGGGTCGAAGTCACTCTTGATATTGTGCTGGCAATGGGATCGCCGACCTTATTGACCAAGGTGTAAATCCCGAGCGAGATCTCCATGACCGCGCCGGCCAACGTGCCGTCCGCTAAGGACAGGCGTCCTTTTCGCCGGAATAACCGTCGGCCATTCAGTTTAAACTCGGTAATGAATGATCCCGCCGTCGCCATTGCATCCGTGATAAGGAACATCCGATCTGCGCCGATCTCTGCCCGGATTGTTGCCGGATGGACATGGATGCAGTTTGCGATCACACCCGCGAAGACATCGTCGTGTGTCAGGGTAGCGCCGACGGGCCCCGGTTCACGGCTGCCCAACTGACTCATCGCGTCAAAAAGATGCGTCACGCTTCTGGCGCCCGATTCACGTCACGCATCTGGCAACCGCTTCAAATGCCGCCATGCAGGTATCGTAGCTCGCGTCAGTTTGGCCGAGCGATACGATGATCCCGGCTTCGGACATGGTTCGGATCCGCACGATCGTCGTATTCTCAGGCGCGACTGTCAGCGTGACATTCGGCAGTCGTTCGGCGGCAGAAACAAGCAGGCGCAGGTCATCATCGTTCATTGGCCGGATCAAATCGGCGTCATGCGCGCCCTTGCGCGAGACAGACAGATGCGGGCCTTCCATGTGGATGCCCAAGGCACCTGCGACCGCCGTCAGCCGATCGTCGGTGACATCGCTTTGGGCATAAGGCAGCGCCCGCGAGACACTGTCGGCATCAACAGGGGTCATGACCACTGCCAGCCCCAGATGGGCAAACGCCTAGGGCAGATCGCCAACATCGCGGCCGGCTTGGATTGTCGCGGCTTCAATAGCATTTCTGATGTTCGCTATTACGGCCTCCAAGTCAGTAAACACATTCGCGCGACCCCAATACTTCCGCCAGCACCCCCTTTTCGATCGGTTCCGACCGCGACGCGGCATCCGGTTCCGCCACCATCCACGCCGATTAGG
>JBBKVT010000316.1:0-2854 GCA_037968535.1 Paracoccaceae bacterium | reverse complement strand
CCCAGTATGTGCAATTCCGCGCCACAGAGATCAGAAAGCTCAGCAGATTTGCGCAATGCGGCAGCGGATTGAATGGAGCCATCATATGCCAGCAGAATCTTCTTAAACATATATCTTCTCCGCGACAGTTAGTGTGAATTAGGCGAGTTGGTCCCTGCTATCCTATATATTCAGTCAGGTCATGTGAATCTGGAGAGGCCTGTGAGGACGCGCGACGAAGCGCGAGGAGTTCAGCGCTACGACCGAGGTCGCAATATTATCCCTTCAAGGGCTGGTTTTCAGCTCGTCCGAGCGGATCGGGGGAGACAAGATTTGCCTGTCGGTTGTCAAAACATTGGAACGAAAAGCTTCGTAAATTAACTGAGCGTTGGTTCCATCTGGTTGGTTAGTAACAAATGACCGCCTTCTTCTAGGCTTGATCGGCGGTGGAACGACCGAAATTGGGTCGATTGCTGACCGTCCGCTTTTGGAAGGAAACTTTCAAAAACTGCCATCATGCTCTGCTCGGACTGGGTTAGGGGGATGCGTTTCAAGGCTCCTTGCGCGTTGAAGGCCGGAACTTGTTATGCGGCGTGAAGCCGGAAGGAGTGGCTTCACGCACGTTGCGCACCCACACGGTACGGTTTGGGTGCAGCCCCGCGCCTCGGATTGCAGGGACTGCCATGTGTCGCGCGCGCTGCAGCAGGCGTGTATTGGCCGCGGCCAAGCTTGGGTGGAAGCCGCCGTTGCTTGCGACCAACTTGTCCCAAGTGGACTTGCGGGCGCGCAGAATGACCGGGTCGTCCAGGGGGGTACAGTTGATCTCGTTGGTGTTGAGATCCACGAGGATCTCGTCGCCATTCTCGACGAAGGCGATCGGCCCGCCAAGCGCCGCTTCAGGCCCCACATGGCCAATCACAAGACCGATCGAGCCGCCAGAAAAGCGCGCATCTGTCATAAGAGCAATGACGATGCCACGCTCGCGGCACAGTGTGGTGATGCGCGCGGTCGGGTCGAGCATTTCCGGCATGCCGGGCGCACCGCTTGGCCCTTCATATCGTACGATTATCATGTCGTTGTCCTCAAACGCCTCGGGCGTCTGGTCCAACATATCCAGAAGGGCCTGCTGACCGTCGAACACGCGCGCCTTGCCCCGGAACAGGTTGTTTTCCAGCCCCCCCTCAACCCCGGCAAGCTTCAAAATGGCTGAAAACTCGGGCGAAAGGTTGCCGCCAAGCATGCGCAGACCTCCCGTTGGCTTATAAGGGCTCTTTACCGGATAGATGACCACACCGTCAGCGCGCTTGGCACCAAGGCGTGACACCTGCTCGGCCAACGTCTCGCCCGTGCAGGTCAACACATCGCCGTTCAGCAGACCCGCCTCGAGTAACTCGCGCACGATGATCTGCACGCCACCTACTTGGTCGATATCAACCATAGAATATTTACCGTAGGGTCGCGCATTGGTCAGCACGGGGACTACGTGCTGCGAGAGGTCATTAAACTCTTCGGGTGTGATGATGTCCTTCCAGAAGTCGGCAAAGCCGGCGGCACGGGCGATCTCGGGTGCGTGCAGAAGCGCGTTGGTAGAGCCGCCGATGGCCATGGCGACGATCGTAGCGTTTCGCAAGGAATCTCGCCCGACGATATCTCGGGGCTTGAGATCCCTCTCGATCATCTGTGCAAGCAGTGTAACCAGTTCATCGGGAAACTCTGTCAACCGGCGCGTATCGTCCGACGACGGTGCCACCATATGCAAGGGTTGCATGCCGAGCACGCCTATGAAGGTCTGCATGGTGTTGTAGGTGAACATGCCGCCGCAGCTGCCATAGCCCGGGCACGCATGGCAGGCGATGTGGCGGCGGTATTCTGGGTCTGGATGGCCTGCCACCTGAAAGGCGCTGACGATATCCAGCTTTTCGCCGGTCATGGGATCAGTGCCAGGGTGGATCGGACCATCCGACATGATAATCGACGGTAAGTTGTGCTCCAGCATAGCCGCAAGTGTGCCAACGGGCGGTTTGTCACAGGCGACCACCGCAATCGTGCCGGCGAGGCCCGTTGCGCTGAAGTGTTCGCACAAAGCATCTTGCGTCACCTCGCGCCCAATCAGCGAGTAGCGCATTTCTGGCGTGCCGTTGCGCATACCATCCGAGGTTGCGATGGTGAACTCCGGCTGCACAAGCCTAAACCTGAGCTGATCGGGCCCCGTGCCAATGCGGGACCTGAGGGCCTGATGGATCGCCTCGACCTTGGCTGCAACGCCCAGATAGCACTGGCTGTCTCCCTTGGTGCCAACCACGCCCACCGAAGGCTCGTGGATAAGGGCCGGATCGGTGCCGATCTCGAGGGCAAGGCCCATGGTTTGGGTAGAACGGCCAGGATGGCGGTCGATCAGAACTGCGTTTGAGTTGGTCAATCTGGTCTCTTCCGGATGCTTGGCCGAAGGGCTGAGCCGAAGCCAGGAGGTTATCAGTTGTGCAGGGCGTTGACAAAGCAGGCCGACTGGGCGCGTCGAAATCTTGGGCGCGAAACGGCCGCTGTCAGCTTCCCGCAACAACGACCGCTTTCGGGCGGGGACGCCGATCTGTCCGAATGTCCGAAACTGGGTTGATAGCCTTCTATCAGGCCCTGCAGCTTTGAAGTTCGTCTCGCAGTTTCCGAACCAGTTGCGCGGCCGGCATTGCGCGAATTAGCGGCGCGCCCTGTCCAGCCCATTGTGCACCAAAGCCATCATCACCCTGCGCCTGGGCTCGTGCGTGGAGAGCTTTCCCGGCATCGTAGGCAATCGGATAGTCTGGCGGCAGGCGCCCCCCGAGCTGATCCGACAACGCCGTGAAGCGGTTCGCAAGCGCGCGCGCTGGGCGGCCGGAGA
>JBBKVT010000315.1:0-13234 GCA_037968535.1 Paracoccaceae bacterium | reverse complement strand
CGGACGCGCTCGACCGCCAGATCGAAGTCGTAAACCGATTTGTCGGCCGGGACGGTGTCCTCAATGGATATCCCGGCCAATCCCGCCTCGGCGGCAAGCCGAACGGTGTCTGCGACCGTGTCAGGGGCGTCGGCAAACCCATTCTCGAAATCGCCCGAGACCGGCAGCGGTGTCGCGGTGACCAGATCGGCGGCATGGCCAAGCGCCTCATCGCGGGTCACGGTGCCGTCGGGACGGCCAAGCGTGAAGGCATGTGCGGCCGAGGAGGTTGCAAGCGCCTCCGCGCCAAGTGCCGCCAACATCCGCGCGCTGCCGATGTCCCAGGCATTGGCCAGGATGAACGGCTGGCCGGGGCGGTGCAGCGCGCGAAACGCGGGTCCTGGATCATGGGTCATGGCGCAATCTCCTGTGCAAAGCTGACAAGGCGGTGAAGGGCGGACCGGAACGCCTCATCGTCGATGGTCATTGCCACGCGGACATGACCGGCGGCGGCGCCACCAAAACTTTCGCCCGGCATGACAGCGATATGGTGCGTCTCGAGCAATCGGTCGGCGAAGTCATCACCCGAGAGGCCCGTTGCGCGGATATCGAGCATCACATACATCGCGCCGCCCGGTGCGATCGCCCGCACCACGTTCTGCCCACCCAGAACATCCAGCGCGATATCGCGACGGCGGCGAAACGGGGCGGCGATTTCCTGTTCCAGCGCCGTGCCTTGATCGAGCGCGAAGACGGCCGCATCCTGGATGAACCCCGCAACCCCGTAGGTGGTATGCGTGGCCAGGGTGATCAGCTTCGAGATCGCGTCTTCAGGGCCGACGATCCAGCCGATCCGGCTGCCGGTCATGGCATGGCTTTTCGACATCGAGCCGACCACAAGGGTGCGTTCGGCCATGTCGGGCAGACTGCGCGGCGATATATGGATGCCGTCCCACACCTGGGTGTCGTAGACCTCGTCAGAGATCAGCCACAGGTCGTGGTCGATGCAGCTTCGCGCGATCCCGTCCAGCGTCTGCCGCGAATAGACCACGCCGGTGGGATTGTTGGGCGAGTTGACCAGCAGGGATTTGGCGCCGGGCGCGCGGGCGGCGATTTCGGACGGGTCCGGCTGAAAGTTGTGGCGGGACCGGGTAGGGACCGCGACCGGAACCGCCCCGACGGCGCGGATCGTGCCGGGGTAGGTGGCATAATAGGGATCGATGAAAAGCGCGCGGTCGCCGTCGTCGCAGCACGCCCGGTGCGCGGCGAACAACGCCGACTGGCCGCCGGGGGTTACGACGACATTCGCGGGCGTCGTCGGCACGCCGGTGCGTGCGGTGATCCGGTCGGCGATGGTGCGGCGCAGTTTGGCCGTGCCGGGAACGCTGGCATAACCTGTATGACCGCCCTTGGCGGCGGCATACATCGCATCGAGAATCGCAGGCGCGGTCCGGATGTCATGCTCGCCGACGGTCAGTTCGGTGACGGCTACGCCCTCGGCAATCATCCGGCGCGCCTTCAAAAACAGGTCCCAGCCGTCCGAGCCGCCGCCTGTCAGTCCGGTAATGGTTGTTGAAAGTTGCATCTGGCCTCCGCGTTTTGGGGAAAGGGCCACGGGGCGGCGGAATTGTCAAATGACGGTATGCGGGAATCGGCGCAGACAAGTTATCCGACTGGCTGCGATGCCAGGTGGTCGGCGGCGGTTTCAGGCATTTCGCCCGCAACAGCACCGCCGACCAAGGGCCCTGACGAGGCCCATCGCTATGCGCGGGTTCAAAAACCCGCTGGCTCGTCCGCGAGACGCTGAAAGGATCTGGGTGGCACGGCGAACTCTTCGAGCAGCAAGCGAAGGCAACGCCTTCACAACTCGTAACGCAGTGCAGACACTTCATTCGTCCTTGGGAAGTCGAAGAATACCATATTATACGACTTTGCATCCGAGTCTCATAGAGAAATCGAACGCTGCCGGATTCCGTAAGAATCGCGACAGGTAGCCGCAGCCGATGCATTTATCGAGCCGGCTGCGTAGCGCCGTCAGCCGCTCGTTCCGGACATTTATACCAAGGCAATTGCGCCGCCCTGCCGGGCGGCAAGAGATTGATTTGCGAGGCCTGACGGCCTCGCGATGCCTCCGGCGGGGATATTTTCCGACAAATAATGGGTCAGTCGGGAAACGGGGCGAGGGCGGCCTGCGCCTTTTTGGTCAGGCCCGTTCGGATGATCCGGTAGGCGGTGTGCAGGCGATCGGCGAGTTCTGCCTCGTCGATCCTGTCCCAGTCGATCAGCACCCAGCTTTTGTGGAAATAGGGCGCGGGGTTTGCGCGGCCCACCTCGATCAGCAGTTGCGCGGTTTCGATATCCGGCGTCTTGACCGAGACGCCGGGCGTGACCGCGCCGATACAGGCGAACATCTTGCCGCCGACCTTCCAGGCGTCATGGCCGCCGCCCCAGGGGTCGGATACCTCGGCACCGGGAAGCTTTCGGCAGATGGTGTTCACGATCTCTCGGCTCATGTCCCAGACAATTGCGCTTGTCTGGTTGACGCGCAAGGGGCTTGGCAGCGGTCGCGGTTCGGTGCTAGGACAATTGCCATGACCAGCGGCGCCAACATCACATGTTCGATTACCTGCTGACATTCGTCGCGGGCCGGTCACCTTTTCCCTTGAAGAAGAAGTTGCTAAAGCCCGCGGAACCCCCGTGCGAGGACGCAACACATGACGACGATCAAGCTGCAGAATACCAAGACGCGCTCGAAAGAGGTTTTCGAGCCGTTGGACCCTGCCAACGTGCGGATGTATGTCTGCGGGCCGACGGTCTATGATCGCGCACATCTGGGCAATGCGCGGCCGGTGGTGGTGTTCGACATGCTGTTCCGGCTGCTTCGGCATGTTTACGGGGTCGATCATGTCACCTACGTGCGCAATTTCACCGATGTAGATGACAAGATCATCGCGCGGGCCGAGGAAACCGGACGGCCGATCGACGACATCACCGAAGAGACAACGCGCTGGTATCTGGAGGATATGGCCGCCCTTGGCGCTTTGGAGCCGACCCAGATGCCGCGCGCGACGCAGTATATTCCACAGATGGTGGCGATGATTGCGGACCTTGTTGCAAAGGGCAATGCCTACGAGGCCGACGGGCATGTGCTGTTCGCAGTGGAAAGCTGCGCCGAATATGGCAAGCTTTCGGGGCGGTCGATCGACGACATGATCGCGGGCGCGCGGGTCGAAGTGGCGCCCTACAAGCGCAACCCGATGGATTTCGTGTTGTGGAAGCCGTCCGCCGGCGATCAGCCCGGATGGGACAGCCCCTGGGGCCGCGGCCGGCCGGGCTGGCATATCGAATGCTCGGCAATGGCCGACGACATTCTGGGTGCATCCTTAGACATTCACGGTGGCGGCAATGACCTGCTCTTCCCGCATCATGAAAACGAGATCGCGCAATCGGCCTGCGCACATCCCGAAGCCGAGTTTGCGCGCTATTGGCTGCATAACGAGATGCTGCAGGTCGAGGGTCGGAAAATGTCCAAGTCCTTGGGCAACTTCTTTACCGTCCGCGATCTCTTGGATCAGGGTGTGCCGGGCGAGGTCATACGGTTCGTGTTCCTGTCGACCCATTATGCCAAGCCGATGGACTGGACGCGCAAGAAAATGCGCGAAGCGAAGGCGACGTTGGTCAAGTGGTATCGTCAGGCGTCCGAGGCTGCCGATGGCAATGCGCCGACACCCGCGTTCATCGACCAGCTGGCTGACGATCTGAACACCCATGGTGCGCTGACAGAGCTTCACCAGCTGTCGCGCGCCGGCGATGCGGCCGCGGTACGGGCCGGGTTGCAGATGCTGGGCTTGCTGGACACAGGCTTTCCGGCCTGGGCACTCGAACAAACCGCCGATGAAGTCGTCGCAGCACAGCTCGATGATCTGGTGAAAGCACGGCGCGAAGCGCGTGCGGCGAAGGATTTCACCGAAGCCGACCGGCTGCGCGGAATTTTGGACGCGGCAGGGGTGATTGTCATCGACACGCCAGAGCGCACCACATGGACCCTTGGACCGGACTTCGACGCTGCCAAGCTGGAGGCGCTTGAATGATGTTTGGCGCTTCATGGAAACGCCAGCCAGGGCGCTGCGGTATCGGCTCGACGGGCCGATCATTCGTTAACATTTCTCTAACGCGGTTTCGTAACCCATTGATTTTGCAAGATTGGGCTCTCTGTCCACATGTGGACACAGCAGGAAAACCCGCATGACCCGCGAACCGCTTTCCCTCTTCGACACCACTCTTCGTGACGGCCAGCAGACCCAAGGGGTGCAGTTCTCGACCGGCGAAAAGCACCAGATAGCGGCCACACTCGATTCCCTCGGCGTCGATTACATCGAAGGTGGCTGGCCCGGCGCCAACCCGACCGACAGCGAGTTCTTCGCCGACCCGCCAAAGACCCGCGCCACGTTTACCGCCTTCGGGATGACCAAGCGATCCGGACGGAGTGCGGAGAATGACGATGTGCTCGCGGCGGTGATGAATGCGGGGACAAGCTCGGTTTGCCTCGTGGGCAAGGCGCATCCGTTTCATGTCGAGACAGCCCTCGGCATCCCGCTGGACGAAAACGTCGAGAATATCGCGCGGAGTTTCGAGCATGTCGTCGCTTCGAGTCGCGAGGCGTTGTTCGATGCCGAGCATTTCTTCGATGGCTACAAGGCGAGCCCGGATTACGCTCTAAAATGCGTACATGCCGCTTACAAGGCCGGCGCGCGATGGATCGTGCTTTGCGATACCAATGGCGGCACACTTCCCGCCGAGATCTCGGTCATTACCAGAGCAGTGATTGATAGCGGCATTCCGGGCGACCACGTGGCGATCCATACCCATGACGATACCGGCAATGCGGTGGCCAATTCGTTGGCTGCGGTCGATGCCGGCGCGCGGCAGATACAAGGCACGCTGAACGGGCTGGGCGAGCGCTGCGGCAACGCGAACCTCACGACACTGATCCCGACCCTGCTGCTGAAAGAGCCCTACAAAAGCCGGTTTCAGATCGGCGTCACTGAAGAAGCTCTGGCGAACCTGACCCGCGCCTCGCGGCTGTTGGATGACATCTTGAACCGGGTGCCGTTGCGATCAGCGCCCTATGTCGGCGCTTCGGCCTTTGCACACAAGGCCGGGCTGCATGCGAGCGCGATCCTCAAGGATCCGGCCACCTACGAACATGTCGACCCCTCGGTTGTGGGCAATGCCCGGATTGTGCCGATGTCCAATCAGGCCGGGCAGTCGAACTTGCGGACACGGCTGGAAGAGATGGGCTTGCAGATCGAGCGGGTCGATCCCGCATTGGGGCGCATCCTTGAAGTGATCAAGGAACGCGAGGCCGAGGGCTATTCCTATGACACGGCGCAGGCCTCGTTCGAATTGCTTGCGCGGCGCCAACTGGGTCAGTTGCCAAAGTTTTTCGAGGTCAAGCGCTACAAGGTGACGGTAGAGCGGCGAAAGAACAAATATGATAAGATGGTCAGTCTGTCGGAAGCCGTCGTCGTGGTGAAAATCGGCGACGAGAAAATGCTGTCGGTCAGTGAATCGATGGACGAAAGCGGCACGGACCGGGGGCCGGTGAACGCTTTGTCCAAGGCTTTGGCCAAAGATCTGGGGCCCTATCAGGCAATGATTGACGACATGCACCTGGTCGATTTCAAGGTCCGTATCACCCAGGGCGGCACAGAGGCGGTGACGCGCGTCGTGATCGATTCAGAGGACAGCAAGGGGCGGCGCTGGTCGACCGTGGGGGTCAGCCCCAACATCGTCGATGCGTCGTTCGAGGCGCTTCTCGATGCGATCAACTGGAAACTGATCCGGGACGGAGCGCAGGCGTGAGCCTTACTGCCTGTGCCGAGATTGTGCGCAAGGGCGATCCCGACCGCTTTCTCTCGGCAATGGCGGCGTCACCGGATGCACGCCGCGTCCTCTTTCCGCTCTATGCCTTCAATGTCGAGGTTGCCCGCGCGCCGTGGGTGACGAATGAGCCGATGATCGCAGAAATGCGACTGCAATGGTGGCGCGATGCGCTGGCCGAGATTGCAGCGGGCGGCGTGATCCGCAACCACGAGGTGGTCACGGAACTGGCCCACGTGCTGCCCTACAACATGGTGCCGGTGCTCGACGAGTTAATCGCGGCGCGGCGCTGGGATATCTACAGCGAACCGTTCACGGACCGCGCGCAATTCAATCATTATCTCGCGGCGACGGCGGGCGGGCTGATGCGGGCCACCGCGGCGGCACTGGGGGCGGACGATGCGCCCGCGCTGGCCACGATCGGACGGTCGCAGGGGCTGGCAAACTTTTGCCGCGCAGTGCCTCGGCTCATCTCCGCAGGTCGTGTGCCATTCACGGCGGACATGGCGCTATCGGAGATTGCGGAAGATGCACTGGCCCAATTACGCGGGGCACGGCCGAAAGTGCCGCCCGTTGCCAGACCAGCAAGCCGTGCCGCATGGCTTTGTGGTCCGGTA
Organism: Paracoccaceae bacterium; assembly: GCA_037968535.1. GTDB lineage: Bacteria > Pseudomonadota > Alphaproteobacteria > Rhodobacterales > Rhodobacteraceae > JAHEAO01. The sequence goes on along the minus strand of JBBKVT010000315.1, from coordinate 6,755 downwards.
TTGCGGCGCGTGATCAAAGATCCGGCGTCGGTGCAGGAAGGCAGGCTTGAACCCCAGGAGTTCACCCGCAGAAGCGGGCTGCTTTGGCGTGCGATCCTCGGTCTGGCGTGATCGATCAGAACAGGCGAATCTTGCCCGGACCGGTGAATGTCGCAGCGCCGGATCCCTCGACGGTTGTCATCAATGTTGTTGCGATAAACAAAATGATCAGTGCAGCAGTCGTCAGACGCATATCGGCCCCCAGAAATCTTACCCGGGTTCAGCATGCCTCATATGAAAGCGGCTGACAAAGATTGGGGCAAAAATGTGTCCTGATTGCGGTTTTTCGCAGGCAATCCGGCATTCACGACAGCATTGTTTCCTCTGTTGGAACGACTCAACTATTCAACCGGTTGTTCGGCTGCTCATTTGATAGAATGAGGCATCATGCGTTGGCAGGCCTCAGCGCCAGCCAGATCAGCGCGCCGCCCGCCAGCATCAAAAACGGCACCATCGCCATGTTGACCGCCGTCCAGCCTTCGACCGCTGTGCCGCCCGAGCAGTTCATTAACCCGCCGGACGCCAGAGACGCTACGGTGACGCAGCCAAACACGATCATGTCATTCATCCCCTGCACCCGGCCCTGTTCTTCCGGGCTGTGTGCCGCTGCCAACATCGTCGTCGCGCCGATAAATCCGAAATTCCAGCCAATCCCCAGTAAGATGAGCGCGACAAAGAAGTTCCCCAGTTCGACCCCCGCCAGCCCGACGCCACCTGCCGCAGCTAGGATCACCAGACCGGTTGCGACGATCCGCTCGACGCCGAAGCGGTTGATCAGATGGCCTGTGAAGAACGACGGCGCGAACATTGCCAGCACATGGCCGGTCACGACATCAGCCGCATTCGCCTTGTCAAAGCCGCAACCGACCACCGCCAGCGGCGTTGAGGTCATTACCAGGTTCATCAGCGCGTAAGCCACCATCGCGCAGATGATCGCGACCGCTATGCGGGGCGTGCGCAGCAGTTCCATCCGGCTGCGAGCGCGTGGGCTGTCAGGCTGCGGAACCGGAGGTTTCGGGATGTCGAGGAACAGGAACAACACTGATCCGATGATGTTGATTGCGATGACCGTCAGATAGGTTCCCAGGAAAGTCACCACCATCGCGTCTGCAGTTAGCTTGACCAACTGCGGTCCGATCACAGCCGAAGCCAGCCCGCCTGCCATGACATAGGAAATCGCCCGCGGCTGGAACGCGGCAGATGCGGTATCCGTGGCGGCGAAACGGTAAAAACCCTGTGCCGACATGTAGATACCGGTAAAGAAGGATCCAAGCAGAAAAATCGGAAAGCTGGCCGTCAAAAGCCCGTAACCGCCGATCGCGGCCCCGACACTACCGCCCGCAGCGCCTACAAGAAACCCCGCCTTGCGTCCGTAGCGCTGCATCAGCGCCGAGATTGGTGTCGCCGACAGCATCGAACCCAGAACGATCAGCGAAATCGGCAGGGTCGCGAAACAGACGTTCGAGGCCAGCGATTGGCCGGCCAGTCCGCCGATGGTGAAGATCATCGGCATCTGAGCGCCCAGAAGCGCTTGCGCCATCACAAGGACGATGACGTTCCGGCGGGCGCGGCCGGGGTCTGATCTTGGGGCGAGGGCAACGTCGGTCATGCGTGTTGCGTATATGTCGATCCGGCCAAAGGGAAGGCCTGTGACGCCGCACCGACGGCGTCGATGACATGGGCGAAAGACCCCGAAACATTGCCCCGGATCAGCCCCATGTCGGGCAGTGTGCCACCTTCGGCATCTTCCGCCCGGTAAAGCGGCGAGCCTTCGGCACGGATCGTGGTTGCATAGTGGAATTCGTGACCCGCCAGCGCACCCCGAAACGGCCCGCCCAAAGCCGTCAGCCGTCGGTACCCCAGATGCAACTTGCGCGATGCGAAAGAGGTTTCGAGGGGTAGCAGGCCCAGCATCGAATGACGCCGACCCTCGGCATCCGTCAGCGCGTCGCCGAGCACCATGTAACCTCCGCATTCGCCGTGAATCGCGGTGGTTTTGGCGGCGGATTGCAATCCGTCTCGGAAGCGAGTGGCAGCGGCGAGCCGTGCGGCATGAAGCTCGGGATAGCCTCCGGGCAGGTAGATCAGGTCGGCCGGTTCAGGCGCCTCGTCGGCAAGCGGCGAAAAGAAGTTCAGTTCTGCCCCTGCCGCGCGCCAATCCGCCAAGAGATGCGGATAAGCAAAGGCAAAGGCCGCGTCTGCGGCGATGGCGATCCGCTGCGCGGGCGGCATAAACCGCACCGATGTAGAAGCTGACGGCAGCGGCGTGGTAAGTGCGACCAGCGCATCAAGGTCCAGCGATGCTGCCACAACCGCTGCGACATGAGCGAGGAACGTTTCCAGATCCGGCCGCTCGATCGCCTGCACCAGCCCCAGATGGCGGCCGGGATGGGACAAACCGGGCTGTCGTGCCACGGCGCCGATCACCGGCAAGCCTGTCGGTTGCAACGCGCGCCGCAGCATCGCCTCGTGACGCGCTGAGCCGACGTTGTTCAGAATGACCCCCGCGACCCGAACGGCAGGATCATGTGCGGCGAAGCCAACGACCAAAGGTACGATGGACTGCGCCATCTTTGCCGCATCGACCACCAGCACGACCGGCAGCGACAGGATCCGCGCCAGATCAGCCGTGGCGCCCTTGCCATCCGGTGGCGCACCGTCGAACAGTCCCATCGCGCCTTCAATGACCAGCAGGCCATCGCCCGCCGCCAAAGCCCGAATGCGATCCGCACTCATCGCCCAGGCATCGAGATTGGGGCAGGGCGCGCCGCAGGCGGCCTCGTGAAAGCGCGGGTCGATATAGTCGGGTCCACTTTTGGCGCCTCGCACCGTCACGCCCCGATCCTTCAACGCCCGCAAGAGGCCAAGGGTCAGCGTCGTCTTGCCGCTGCCCGAGGAAGGTGCCGCCAGGATCAGACCGCAGGTCATGAAGCCTCGGCGGGTCGCCCTCGGCCCAAGGGATCGGTGTTGCGCGGCGCGGCCCCCGCCGCCATCGCCTGCCAGTCCAGGGCCTGTCGCATCAGCACCGAACGCCCGACGCAGATGATCGCGGGCGGTGCGATGCCGTGTGTAGCGATATCCGCCTCGACCGTCCCAAGCGTGGTTTCCAGCACCCTCTGGCCCGGTGTCGTCGCATCCGTGACCACCGCCACCGGTTCCGACCTGTCGCGCCCCGCCAAAAGCAGGGCGCCGGCGATCTGGGCGATATGCTTGATGCCCATGTAGATCACGATGACTTGGCTGCCGCGGGAAATCGCATTCCAGTCCAGCGACGATGGCGTGGTCCCCGACTGATCGTGGCCGGTCACAAATGTCACCGACTGGTTGACATCTCGATGTGTCACGGGAATGCCAGCATAAGCTAGGCCACCTATGCCCGCCGAGATGCCGGGGATGATCCGGATCGGCACGCCGTGCTGCACCAGCGTTTGCGCCTCTTCGCCGCCACGCCCGAACACGAACGGATCGCCTCCCTTCAGCCGCAACACCCGTTTGCCAGCGTGCGCCAGGTCGACCAGCCGCAATGAAATGTCGCGTTGTTTCGCCGAGGGCTTGCCACCGCGCTTGCCGGCATAGATCACCTCGGCGCCGGGCCGCGCCCAGTCGAGGATCGCGGTCTCGACCAGCGCATCATAAACGATGACGTCCGCCTGCCTCAGTGCATTCAGCGCATGCAGCGTCAAAAGCCCCGGATCGCCGGGACCGGCGCCGCAAAGCCAGACCCAACCCGGCAAAAGCGCAGGCCAAGGGGCGTCGGGCAAAGTCAACGAGTCGCTCATGGCTCCGTTATGCCGCGCAGACCCGCGGTGGAAAAGGCCGCATCGCGACAGACTTCGACCGTTCCGCGTCACCCGCGCGCTGACGCTCTTGCCGCTGACCGGGATATTTTGGCTGAGTCCGCAATCGTCTTGGTTCTCTCCATAGTGTCGACCATCGAAGAGAAATAGTTCCTCAAGGCAATGTCGGCTGTGTGATAGAATAAAGGTGGATTCGACATCGAGCCTGCATTGCGTGGTCGCGAAAAATGCGCAGATGGGCCTTGATTTCCGCTATACCATTCGCCCTTGCCGGTGTCGTCGCGACGGTTCTGTGGGTCACGCTGGTGCCGCGACAAGACCCACAGCCATTGCCCGCCGGTCTGATCGACATCGCGTCCCCGCGCGGTCAAAAAAATGCTGAAAGACGCAGACGCTAACGCCGATTACACCCCGCTGTCCGAGCATTTCCAGCCGCAGTGGCTGAAAAGCTACTGCGGCGTCGCAAGCAAAGTGGCCGTCCTGACATCTCTCGGCGAGACTACCAGCCAGCTGGAATTCGTCACCTCCGACACGGCCGCAGTCCGGTCGCGCTGGCGGGTCACGTTCACCGGCATGACGCTGGATGCACTGGGCGGATTGATCGCAGCCCACGGCGCGAAAGTAGCCGTTCACCATGCTGACAGTTTCGATCTTCAGACCTTCAGACACGCGATTTCCCGAAACCTGTCGCAGTCGGATGATTTCCTGATCGTCAATTACGACCGCGCTCTTCTTGGTCAAATCCCGAAAGGTCACATCTCGCCGCTGTCAGCCTACGACCGGGATACGGATATGGTATTGATCATGGACACCGCCTACAAATATCCGCCCACCTGGGTTCCTGTCGAAATGCTCTACGCGGCGATGCAGACGATCGACCCTGAATCCAAAAAATTTCGCGGATATCTGGAAGTTGCGGGGCCGCGCGCCACAGGCCCAGGTTCAAGCTGATCCGAAATTGCCGTCGGCGATTGTGCTTGGTGACGACTTGTTCTGGCTTCACGATTCGCCAACACGCATTGTGGACCTGACCAATATGTTCTCGGACAGATGTCGACAATCGGCGTTTCAGCGTCTTTCAAAATCCCCGCCGGAGGCATTGCGGTGCGCGCCGCCGCTTTGCCGCTGGTAAAGTTTGCCGTTTCCGCCCCCGCAGACGCTGCCTATAGTCGCCCCGATGACACGAAAGCCGATCACAGAACTGCGCCGTGGGTGGACCACAGGGGCCTGCGCCACCGCCGCCACCAAGGCTGCGCTGATGCGGCTTTGGGGCGGGTCTTTTCCGGCCGAGGTCGGCATTACCCTGCCGCGCGGCGAAACCCCGGTGTTTGCGCTGGCAGACACTGCGTCGGGTGACGGCTGGGCCGAGGCGGCGATCACCAAGGATGCGGGCGACGATCCCGATGTCACGCATGGCGCGCTGATCCGGTGCCGGGTCACCGCATCGTCGGGCGGCCTGGTGTTTCGCGCCGGGGCGGGCGTCGGCACGGTGACCATGCCGGGCCTGCCGATCGGCGTCGGCGAACCCGCCATCAACCCAGTGCCGCGTCAAATGATGACCGCCGTGGTCGCCGAGTTGGCGGCCAAATACGCGCAGGCCCCTGATATCGAGATCACGGTCTCGATCCCCGGCGGCGAAGAAATCGCCAAGCGCACCTGGAATCCGCGCCTCGGCATAGAGGGCGGGCTGTCGATCCTTGGCACCACCGGCGTGGTGCGGCCGTTTTCCTGCGCCGCCTGGATCGCCTCGATTCACCGCGGCATCGATGTCGCAAGGGCGACCGGGACGCACCATGTCGCGGGCTGCACCGGGGCGACGAGCGAGCGTGCGGTGCAGTCGCTTTACGGGCTGCCGGATCACGCGATGCTGGACATGGGCGACTTTCTCGGCGGGCTGATCAAGTATCTACGCCGCCATCCGGTGCCGCGTCTGACCATCGGCGGCGGTATCGGAAAGATCACCAAGCTGGCGCAAGGCGCGGTGGATCTGCATTCCTCGCGCAGCCAGATTGATTTCGACTGGCTCGCCAAGACGGCAGAGGATCCCAGGATCCAAGGCATGCGAACCGCGCTGGAAGCCTACGAACTGGCAGGACCGCCGCTGGCCGACAGGATCGCAAGCATCGCGCTTTCGCAAGTTCAGCGCCAGATCGACGGCGCGACACATCCCCCGATCGTGACCGATATCGTGATCGTCGACCGGGCAGGCGCCATCGTCGGGCGGGCGCCGCGATGACGCTGCTGCTGCTGGCGGGCACCAGTGAGGCGCGCGTGATCGCGACCGCTTTGGCACAAGCGGGCATCGCCGCCATTGCCTCGTTGGCGGGGGCCACACGGCAGCCGGCGACGCTTGCAATCCCGACCCGGATTGGCGGCTATGGCTGTGCTGCGGGTTTTCGGGCCTATCTGGAAGAGGCCGGGATCACCGCGGTGCTGGACGCGACGCATCCCTTTGCCGACCTGATGAGTCATCGTAGCGCGGCGGTAGCGAGCGATATGGGATTGCCATACGCTCAGTTCCTGCGCCCGGAATGGCAGCCGGGGCCGGGTGATGTCTGGGTGATGCTCGGCTCCGAGCGCGAGGCCGCAGTGCATATTCCGACAGGAGCCACGGTGTTTCTGGCAACCGGTCGGCAGACCCTGGACAATTTCTCCAACCTTCAGGGGCGTCGCCTGATCTGTCGCCTGATCGACCCGGCCGAGCGCCCGTTTCCGTTTCCGGGTGGCGAATACCGGATCGGTCGGCCACCGTTTTCGGTCGAGGACGAGGTGGCGTTGTTTCGCGAACTGGGTGTGGACTGGCTGGTGGTCAAGAATGCCGGCGGAAGGGCCAGCCGGTCCAAGCTAGACGCGGCACGTCAACTGGGTATCCCGGTCGCGATGATCCGACGACCGCCGCAACCCGATGTGACGCGTGTC
>JBBKVT010000314.1:0-4359 GCA_037968535.1 Paracoccaceae bacterium | reverse complement strand
AAAATCACAATCGCAGATCGCGGCGCAACTGACGCGCGCCATCGGGCGCGGGCAGCGCAATCGCTGAGGCAATCAGAACGCAATTCGCTAGAGGAGGGGACCATGGCGTTTCACGAGGTAAGATTTCCGACCAACCAGAGTTTCGGATCGGTCGGCGGACCAGAGCGGCGCACCGAGATCGTGACGCTGGCCAACGGGTTCGAGGAGCGTAACACGCCCTGGGCGCATTCGCGGCGGCGCTACGATGCCGGTATCGGATTGCGGTCTTTGGATGATGTGGAACTGCTGATCGCGTTCTTCGAGGCGCGGCAGGGACAGCTTTACGGGTTTCGCTGGAAGGATTGGTCGGATTTCAAATCCTGCCTGCCGTCAAAGTCGATCGGTTTTGAGGACCAAGTCATCGCGTATGGCGATGGAGTTTCGGAGTCGTTCCCGTTGGTGAAACATTATCGTTCCGGAGTTGGGGAATACGCCCGGATCGTAACCAAACCCGTTTCGGGTACCGTACGCGTCGGAGTGGCGCGGGATGAATTGAGCGAAGGTATCCACTGGAACGTCGATCTTGCCACCGGGATTGTGAGCTTTGATGCCGCACCTGACGAAGGCGTCGAAGTGACGGCGGGGTTCGAATTTGATGTGCCTGTTCGGTTCGATACAGACAGAATTCAAACGTCAGTTGCCAGTTTTCAGGCTGGAGATGTTCCAAATGTACCAGTCGTGGAGGTGCGTGTCTGATGGTGTCGCAAGAGTTTCACTCACATCTGGATACCGGTGTTACGCATTTGTGCCGCTGTTGGGCAGTGACGCGCAAGGACGGTCGGATCTTGGGGTTCACCGACCATGATCTGCCGCTCAAGTTCGAAGAGATCTTGTTTTCGCCGAATTCCGGATTGACCGCAAAATCGCTCGAGCAGACGACGGGGCTATCGGTCGACAACACCGAGGCGATGGGCGTGCTGAGTGCGGATGCGGTGACCGAAGCTGATATCGAGGCAGGGCGATACGACGGTGCGGACGTGCGAAGCTGGCTGGTCAACTGGTCGGATGTCACCCAGCGAACGATGCAGTTTCGGGGCTCAATGGGCGAAATACAGCGCGCGGGAGGAGCCTTTACCGCGGAATTGCGCGGTTTGACAGAGGCGCTCAACCAGGTGCAGGGCAGGGTGTTCCAGAAGTCCTGTTCGGCGGTGCTGGGGGACGCGACCTGCCAATTCGATCTGGAGACACCAGGGTATTTCGCCGAAGTCCCAGTCGAATCGATCGAGGGTGGAAAGTTCCTGCAGTTCGATTCTCTGGGCGGGTTCGAAAGCCGTTGGTTCGAGCGAGGCAGATATGTCGTTCAAAGCGGCGCGGGCGAAGGTCTGATCGGTCTGATCAAGAACGATCGTCTGCAGGGTGATCAGCGGACAATCGAGCTTTGGGAAGCGCTGAGGGCGCCCGTAGTGACCGGCGACCTGATCCGGTTCGATGCCGGATGCGACCGGCGCGCCGCGACTTGTCGTCTCAAGTTCAATAATTTCGTCAATTTCCAAGGCTTTCCGACGATTCCCGGCGAGGACTGGCTAATGAGCACCCCGCGTCGCGATGGAAAGAACGATGGCGGGAAACTGAACCGATGAGTCGCGAAGATGTGGTCGAACTGGCTCGCGGCTGGATCGGCACGCCCTATGTTCACCAAGCATCGGCCAAGGCGGCGGGGACTGATTGTCTCGGTCTTTTGCGCGGAATCTGGCGTGAGCTCAACGGCGCCGAGCCGACGTTGGTGCCGCCGTACTCGTCGGACTGGTCCGAGCCGCAGCGAGACGAAGTTCTGTGGCGCGCCGCCCGACAATACCTGATCGAGAAGATGTGCACCAAGTTTGCGGCCGGGGACGTGCTGTTGTTCCGGATGCGTGACGGGTCGGTGGCCAAGCATCTGGGGGTCGTTGGAGAAACCGGGCCCGCGCCCACCTTCATTCATGCCTATTCGGGGCACGCGGTGGTCGAAAGTCCACTTTCCGGACCATGGCGGCGACGGATCGTGTCGCACTTTGAATTTCCAGTCAGGAGAATCTGATGGCAACCATCGTATTGTCGGCGATCGGGGCGGCCGCTGGCGCCTCTGTTGGCGGAGGGGTTCTGGGACTGTCCTCGGTCGTGATCGGTCGGGCTATTGGCGCTAGTCTAGGTCAAGTCATAGACCAGAGGCTGCTGGGGTCCGGATCAGAGCGAGTCGAGACCGGTCGAGTCGATCGGTTCCGACTGACAGGAGCCAGTGAAGGTGCGCCAGTCCCGCAGATCTATGGTCGGATGCGGGTCGGCGGACAGGTCATCTGGGCGACGCGATTCAAGGAGCGGGTGCGCACAAGCGGGGGCGGTGGCAAAGGTGCGCCAAAGCAGCCCGAGGTTAGCGAGTTCTCATACTCCGTCAGCCTCGCAATTGCGCTTTGTGAAGGAAAAATTACACGGGTAGGTCGGATCTGGGCCGATGGGCAGGAGATTGCGAGCCGCGGTTTGAACCTGCGCGTTTACACGGGTTCGCGTTCCCAGTCGCCCGATCCGAAGATCGAAGCTGTCGACGGCGCCGGAAACGCTCCGGCCTATCGCGGGACGGCCTACGTCGTCATTGAGGATCTCGATCTGGGACAATTCGGGAATCGTTTGCCACAATTCAGCTTCGAAGTTATGCGGCCGAAGCAAGCGGTGGCGAACGCCGTGAACGCGGACCCGGCGCACGGCATTCGCGGTGTTGCGCTGATCCCGGGGACTGGTGAGTATGCGCTGGCAACCGAGCCGGTCTATCTGGACAAGTCTCCGGGGAGGGTCGTTGCCGCCAATGTAAATTCACCCAGTGCGCGTCCTGATTTCAACACATCGTTCGAGGCGCTCCGAGAGGAACTGCCGAATTGCCAGTCAGTGTCGATGGTGGTGTCGTGGTTCGGCGATGACTTGCGGGTCGACCGTGCCACGATACGACCGAAGGTCGAACAGAATGCCATGGATGGCCGTGGAATGCCTTGGTCGGTCTCCGGACTGACGCGGGATACGGCAGAGTTGGTTCCGTTGCAGGGGGGGCGGCCGGTCTATGGTGGCACGCCGACCGATCAATCGGTGATCGGGGCAATTCAGAAGGTTCGGCAGAGCGGGCGCAGCATCGTCTATTATCCATTCCTTCTTATGGACCAGTTGGAAGGCAACAGTCTGACAGATCCCTGGAGCGGCGCTGGCAGTCAGCCCATTCTGCCCTGGCGGGGACGAATGACACTGTCGGTCGCGCCGGGGCAGTCAGGCAGCCCGGACCAAACCAGTGCCGCCGACACCGAGGTCGCGCAGTTCTTCGGACTTGCGCGCGTCGCGGATTTTCAGAACGGTTCGGACGGAGTGAACTATTCCGGTCCGGACGAATGGTCTTACCGTCGGTTCATTCTGCACCAGGCACATCTGTGCCTTGCGGCGGGCGGGGTTGACGCTTTTTGCATTGGCTCCGAAATGCGCGGAATGACACAAATACGGGGTGCGGCGAACAGTTTTCCTACTGTGGCGGAGCTGCGGACGCTGGCTGCGGATGTGCGTTTGGTTCTGGGCGGCGAGACGAAGATCGGTTATGCCGCCGACTGGACCGAGTATTTTGGCTATCATCCGCAAGACGGTTCAGGTGATGTGTTTTTCAACCTCGATCCGCTCTGGGCTGACACGAATGTCGACTTCATCGGGATTGACAACTACATGCCAGTTTCGGACTGGCGGGACGGGGAAGACCATGCTGACGCTGGTTGGGGCGCGATCTACAATGTGGATTATCTCAAGTCCAACATCGCCGGCGGCGAAGGATTCGATTGGTACTACGCCTCACAACCGGCCGCCTTATTGCAGAACCGTAGTGCGATCTCGGACGGGGCGCATGGCGAGGACTGGATTTATCGCTACAAGGATATCAAGGGTTGGTGGTCGAACACCCATTATGACCGCATTGGCGGTGTAAGGTCAGGCACCGCAAGTGATTGGGTGCCGGGATCGAAGCCGGTTTGGTTTACCGAGTATGGCTGCGCGGCGGTGGACAAGGGAACTAACCAGCCAAATCGGTTCCTTGATCCGAAATCTTCAGAGTCGAGCTTGCCAAACTATTCCGACGGGCGTCGCGATGAGTTCATCCAGATGCAGTATTTGCGTGCGATGATCGAATTCTGGACTGATCCGGCCAACAATCCCGTGTCGGGTTCCTATGGCGGTCCGATGGTTGATATGGCGCGTGCACATGTCTGGGCTTGGGATGCGCGGCCGTTTCCTTTCTTCCCGCAGAGCACCAATGTCTGGTCGGATGGGCAGAATTACTATCGCGGGCACTGGATCAACGGACGCACGGCGTCGCGATCGCTTGCG
>JBBKVT010000313.1:0-4706 GCA_037968535.1 Paracoccaceae bacterium | reverse complement strand
GAAGAGCTGCCACAGCAGTCGTTCAAGAGACAAAGATGTTGCCGTCATATCAACCGGATGAATCGAAACCCTGACATTCGTTGATCTGAAGCGGTCGCCCAACACCTTCGGCTCGGATGGCCGCAAGGAGCCCGGAGCAGACCTCGCTATCTCGGCAAGCTACCTTTCTTATCGCTAGGGCCAGCGTTGCCGACGGCCTCAGATTGGCACTACGATAATCCAACAGGCCGGGCACCTGACGGGTGTCGGCTTCAAGTAGTCGGAACAACTTTTGGATTAGGGTTATTCAACTTCGGAGCAGTAGACATGCCCACCACGTTCATATTCGTCCACGGCGCATTCGGATCACCGGCGGAACTTGCTCCGGCTGCGCCATATCTGGAGTCCAGAGGGCACAGCGTCGTCAACGTCGATCTGCCTTCCGAGAGGCCTGATGCCACCCTGGACGACTACGCCGACGCGGTCTGCCGCGCGATGGAGAGCACTTCAGGCCCCCGCATCCTCGTCGCCCATTCGGCCGGTGGCGCTACGATTCCCCTTGCTGCCGCCCGGATCGCGGTGGACCGCCTTGTTTTCGCTGCCGCTGTCGTGCCGGCACCGGGGCAATCGATCTACGAGGCCGTGGGGCCCGACACACAGGCGGCGATCATGTCAGTCTCCATCGACAACGGCGATGGGACGCGATCTTTCGATTTCGACTTGCTCGCCTCAATGGCGCCACCGGAACAGCGTGAAGCCTATCTTGCCTTCCTGCGAGCGACTCAGCGAAAACAAGGTATGCAGGCGGTCAACCAGCCTTGGCCTGGGACCGGCATACCTGATGTCCCCCGCACCTATATTCTGTGCACCGAGGACCAGATCATTCCCCCTGAACGGCAACGCTCTTTTGCTGCCTCACTTGGCATCACCCCAATCGAGATTGCCTCGGAGCACTCCGTATTCGCCATGAAACCGCAGGAACTCGCCAGCATTCTCAATTCCCTTGCTGACTGACCTTTCAGTATCTCCGGCCAATCGCCGTTTTCCGGGCTCGAGATGCGTTGCCGGCGACATGATCCTTTATTCCAACGCCGAATAAAGGATCAACAAGAACTGGTAGCGCTTCTGCAATACGCTCGGACTGCGCGGTCCACTGGTTTACAAGTCTTCATCACCTGAAGTCTTCATCCCTTATCCGCCCGGATGGCGTCCACCGGCTTTCTTCCGGGTTCGGCACTCCAACTCAGACATGCTGCTGCAGCGAAGAGCGATCTTCACACCTGCGGCGAACGACCGCAAAGTCCCGCTTAGCCGACCTCAGTGGTACACGCAGCGAATGACCGCAATCCGCCCTTAGCATCGAATGCCGCGCGCAACACGAATGCGCAGGTTGGGCTCGAAGCTTTCGATCGCTAGAAGTCACCTGAGCCGGTGTTGGCATGCCGTTGCGGATGCAGGGCACCGATTCCAGCAAGCGTCCAAAAGGCTCGCCAGAGAGGGTGGACCGAGAGCGCGTCGTTGGCATGTACCTCGCGGGCCCGTGCATGGGGTGGGGTGTACCGGTTACAGGGTTTGGCGCGGTAGGGGCCAATAGCCAGCGGTTAAAATAGGTACTCTTATGCCTAATGTTTGGTTCAATAGTTGGCTTTGGCGCTGGCTGCAGAACACGAGCAGGCTGACCAAGCCAAAGTAGATAAACAAGCTCGCGACATCTTGTATGATGGTGCAGATTGGCCCGCTGCCCATCGCTGGATCGGAGCCCAGCTTCTGAAACACCCACGGAAGACCAAACCCAACAACTGCTGACATCGTCCCGCCTGCGAGGACCGCCAAGCCGACCGCGGCAGCCAGTTGCTGGTCACCGAAGACAGCTAACACAGCGCCAGCGGCCAGGGCGCCGAGCGCAGCTCCTATTCCGACACCGATAATCAATTCGTCTCTTAGTACTTGCAGGATTTGAACATCGTCGCGCGCGAGACTGCGGACGCTTACAGACACTGCTTGGGTTCCGATCGCGCCAGCAATGTAGACAAGTGCGGGTACAAAGAACGCCACCGCGACGTTGGCAGCCAAGGCATGCTCGAACCGCACCATCACTACTGTTATCATAGAAGACGCCGCCAGCCCAAATATCAACCACGGTAAACGACGCTTGATGCGGTTCATAATACTGGCGTCCAACGCCGCGCTAGGGCCGTCATCGTGAACGGTGATACCAGCGATAAGCTGGAGATCCTCCATATGTTCTTCACGCAGGATACGGAACAGTGCCTCGGGTGGCACGGCACCGATGAGCCGTTCATTGCGGTCAACAACTGGAACCGCAATCATATTTAAGCGAATTGCTAGCTCCGCAATTTCTTCCTGATCAGCATCTAGTCTTACGGCCTCGTGTTCAGGTTCCATAATGTCACCGATCCGGAGTTGGCCGCCCGCGAAAAGATCGTTGATCCGAACAATGCCCTGCAATTGACCGGTGGCGTCGGTCACAAAAACTGTATCCGCACATTCAAAAACTGAACCTCTTAGTGCCTCAATCACCTGATCCACCGGCGTATCGATATGAGCCGTTGGGATTCCCGTAAGCATGTGCTCCGCTGCGGTGTCGCGGAGGGTTTCTAAGTCAGGTCCTGTACTCGCCATTGCAGTATCCTCACTGTTCTGCCGCGGTGTCTTTGCGAATTACCGTGTCGGCACGGTTCAGCCTAGCTCCGTCGTTGGCGGAGGGCCATTAGTAGGGAATGTACGTCAAACGTTCTCTTACGGCGTCCGGCGCCGTCCAAGACTAAGACGAGAATTAGTCAAACGATCGTAATAAGTTATCTGGCTTTAGGTGACTTCAGCCGGTCGCGTCCAAGACCTGGACGGCAAAATTCGTAATGTCTGGGACGGCTCTATCCAACGTTATCCAATTCTATCCAACGAAATAGGCGCCGGTTTTTGAGCGAGCTTAACCGACCAACGACATGGCCCTGCTATCATGTCCGCCAGGGACCCTCGGTACAGGGGGCTACGGCTGAGCCCGGCTGAGCGAAAGCCGTTAGTGGGGCGGGGTAGCCTGGTTTGCCGTGTTTACGGGGTTTGGCAGGGCCGATGGCAGCGGCGCAGTGGGTTAACACAAATGCGCTTACCGGAATCGATGCGTTGATACCACCTCCCAAAGCGGCCTCTCCGTCTCAGCCAGTTTGCCGAGCTTGAAACAGATTGACGCGGGCCGGCACGCGAACTTTCCCTTCAGATTGAAAAGGCGCGAGCTCCGCTCGACAGGTCTCGATGACGGCCGTGCGGTCGGCTTCCGTCCCACCCAGCGCTTCCATGAGGCGGGTGACCGGGCCGACGGAGACAGCGAGGTCGACGACTTCATCGAAGCTCCCCGGCGGGTTCAGGAAAATCTGGCAATCCTCGCCCGAGCACTCGCCCATGCCTGTCGCGTTCATGATGCCGACCACCCGATCGATGTCGCGGAAGGCCATTGGTCCGGGGGCGGTAGGGTCCGCCGGATCGCCCTGCCCGAGTCTAGCGGTCGCTGCCTTGACTGGGATGGTAAACCAAGGATTTTGTTCGGGTCCGGCCCAAGCTACGAAGACCAATCGGCCGCTGGGCCGCAGTGCGCGAGCCATGTTGATAAAGGCGGCGGTGGGGTCTTCGAAAAACATTACGCCAAAGCGCGAGATCATAAGATCGAAGCGTTTCTGCTCAAATGGGTGGGTTTGGGCGTCGCCCAATTCGAAACTGGCGTTTGCCAACCCTTCGGTCTGCGCGCGTGCCTCGGCATGACTGATGAGCGGAGCCGAAACGTCGATACCGAGCGCAAGGCCTCCGGCCCCAATTTTGGAAGCAGCAGCGAGCGTGGTAGCGCCAGCGCCACAACCAATGTCGAGCACTGCCTCACCCAGGCCGGGGTCGGCTGTAGTGATGGTCAACTCCAGCACCTCCGACATCAACGCGTCGAGAATTACTTGATTTCGCACCCAGTCAGCGCCACGCGCGGCATTCCAGGCGGCAGATTCTGCTTCATTCACAACAGCGGCCACCTCAATTATCTCCGGTGAATTTCATGGAGCCCGGCATCGGACGCCTGACGCAGCGTCAATCACGCTGATCATCAAGTCAATGCGTGACCTAATCTTCGGCCTTTTCGGTTTCGAACGATTTAATGGAAACCGCTAACCCTACTCGAAGCGCATCTAGCGATTCAGTCCTCCGCGCGTGCAGGTCACGAAGCGGCGACGACTTCGAGCTTCACGTCCGAGATTATGCTAACGTGAATCTAATCTGGGAAGGAATGACACGTGAGAATATGCGGATGTGAGATATCGGCACAGGAAGCTCGGCTCGCCGTCGTACATCTAAACGATGTGGGCAGTGTGGAGATGCTGCGATTGAAGACCACACGAATAGAGCTTGAGGATGACACATCGGAGGCCGATCTGCGATCGTTCCTGGCAGCTCTTCACGAGTTTTCCCGGCAAAACGAAATAGACACCTTTGTGATCAAAACCCGTGCCAAAAAAGGAAAAATGGCTGGGGGAGCCGTATCCTTCAAAATCGAAACTCTGATCCAACTCGTAGACGGGTGTGACACCAGGTTCGTCAGTCCTGTGGCACTCTCTCACTTTGCCAAGAAGGAAGTCGAAGAATATCCTGAGAAGCTGCCAGTCTATTTGAAGAACGCCTTTCTTGCCGGCGCTTATGCTTTGACGAAGGGCTGATTTTCAACTTGGCTG
>JBBKVT010000312.1:0-8321 GCA_037968535.1 Paracoccaceae bacterium | reverse complement strand
ATGGCGTCCAGTTCCCAGCCCCGGATCGCATCAAGTGTGCCGGGCCAGTCGTGAAAATGCCCGTCGCCACAGTAGCAGGCCGAATGATACTCGACGATGTCACCGGTAAACATCACGTTCTGATCCGGCACGTGGATCACGATGTCCCCCGCCGTATGCGCACGCCCCAACTGCATCAGATCGATGCGTCTTTTCCCTAAATAGATACTCATTCGACCCTGAAATGTCGTCGTCGGCCATGTCAGGCCGGGGATTTCCTCGTGCCCCTGAAACAGCCGCGGAAAGCGCCCGAACTCGCTGTCCCAATCCTCTTGCCCGCGTTCGACCACCATCGCGCGGGCCATTTGCGACATGATCACCTGCCCCGCACCATAGGCCGAGGCACCCAGAACCCGCACCGCATGATAATGCGTCAGCGCCAGATGAGTGATCGGCTTGTCCGTCACGCGGCGGATTTCCTCGATCACCTTGCGCGCCAATCGCGGTGTGGCCTGCGCTTCGATCACCATCACGCTATCTTCGCCCATGATTATCCCGGAATTCGGATCTCCTTCAGCGGTGAACGCGTAAAGCCCCGCGCCGATCTCGGTAAAGCTGGTCTTTTTCTCGGTCAGGTCGCCCTGGCTGGCGAAGGCTTTCGACATGCTGTCTCTCCGATAGATGATTTCGTTTCGCTAAAGTGCGCGCACCGTCTGATCGATCACCCCAAACACCGAGGTTCCGGTGTCGTCCTCCATCCAGATCTGCACCCGGTCGCCCGGCTGCAAAAACGGCGTCTCGGGGGCACCGCGCAGGATCGTCTCGACCACCCGCTGCTCGGCAATGCAGGAATACCCCGCGCCGCCCTCCGCAACCGGCCGTCCCGGCCCGTTATCGCCTTTGTTAGATACGGTTCCAGATCCAATGATAGTCCCTGACGCCAGGTTCCGAGTCTTGGCCGCATGAACGATCAGCGCCGGGAAATCGAAGGTCAGGTCTACCCCGGCATCCGCCCGTCCGAACGGCTTGCCATTCAGATCGACACGCAAAACCCCGTTCAGCCGGCCATCTCGCCACCACGGCACTGCCTCGGGCGTTACGGCGAGTGGCGAGAACGCGCAGGCCGGTTTCGACTGCACAAAGCCGAACCCCTTCGCCAGTTCCGCCGGGATCAAGTTGCGCAGCGACACGTCGTTGCACAGCATTACCAGCCGGATCGCCGCTGCTGCCACAACGCGGTCCGCGCCCATCGGCACCGCCCCGGTGATCACCGCAACCTCGGCCTCGAAATCAATCCCCCAATCGGGATCGCCGACGATGTCGTCATGTGGTGCCAGGAAACTGTCCGACCCGCCCTGATACATCAAGGGATCGCTCCAGAAACTCCAGGGCATCTCCGCCCCGCGCGCCTGCCGTACGAGTTCCACGTGATTGACATAGGCCGAACCGTCGAGGAACTGGAACGCCCGCGGCAACGGCGAATGGCAGAGGTGCTCGTGAAACGCCACCAGGTCGCCCTCAGGCTCCAGCCCGCCGCCGTCCAGCGCTTCCTGCAATGTCTGCGCGCGTCCCGAACGGCAGGTCTTGCCATCTGGCGCCACGATCACCAGCCGCCCGTCCGGGCTGTGATCCTTCAGCGTGGCGATCCTCATTTGACGCCCGGTTTCCCGTCGAACTTCTTTTCCAGCGAGGTCCAGCAGTCGATGTAATCATCCTGCAACGGCGCCTCTTTCGCCGCAAACACCGTCAAATGCTGTGGAAATCGCGTCTCGAACATGAACGACATCGTATTGTCCAGTTTCTCGGCCTTTAGCGGCGCACTCGACGCGCCCTCGAACGCGGGGCCATCCGGTCCGTGCGGCAGCATCATGTTGTGCAACGACATGCCCCCCGGCACGAACCCCTTCGGCTTGGCGTCGTAGATGCCGTAGATGTTGCCCATCAGCTCGGACATGATGTTCTTGTGATACCAAGGCGGGCGGAACGTGTGCTCGGCCACCATCCAGCGTTCGCGGAACAGCACGAAGTCGATGTTCGCCGTCCCCTCGACCCCGGAAGGCGCGGTCAGCACCGTGAAAATCGACGGATCGGGATGGTCGAACAGCAGCGCGCCGACCGGGCTGAATGTCCGCAGGTCGTATTTGCACGGCGCGTAATTGCCATGCCAAGCCACCACGTCCAGC
Organism: Paracoccaceae bacterium; assembly: GCA_037968535.1. Taxonomy (GTDB): domain Bacteria; phylum Pseudomonadota; class Alphaproteobacteria; order Rhodobacterales; family Rhodobacteraceae; genus JAHEAO01. The sequence continues at coordinate 6,159 of JBBKVT010000312.1, read as the reverse complement.
GGCGAATGGCCGATCCGGGTTTCGTGAAACTGCCCGCACCACTTGATGACCACGCGGCTCGGCGCATCACGATCCTCGAACGCCGCCGCCGGAGTCTTGAAATCCCGCGGATTGGCCAGACAGTTCGCGCCGATCGGCCCACGCCCGGGCATGTCGAACTTCTGCCCGTAATTCTCGCAGACAAAACCCCGCGCCGGGCCGTCCAATACCTCAACTCTGTAGACCAGCCCGCGCGGCAGAATTGCGATCTCCTTGGGTTCCAGATCAATCACCCCCAACTCGGTGCAGAACCGCAAACGCCCCTCTTGCGGCACCACCAGCAACTCGGAATCCGCGCTGTAGAAATACTCGTCCTGCATCGAATCTGTGATCAGATAGATATGCGCCGCCATCCCCACTTGCGTGTTCACATCCCCCGCCGTGGTCATCGTTCGCATGCCCGTCAGCCAGGTCAGCGGCGCGTCGGCATGCGGTACCGGATCCCACCGATACTGTCCAAGCGAGATTACGTCCGGATCGATATGCGGCGCCGATTTCCAGTACGGCACATCGATCTTGCTGAACCGAGAGGTATGCTTGACCGAAGGCCGGATCCGGTAGCACCATGTCCGCTCATTCTGGCCGCGCGGCGCGGTAAAGGCGGTGCCCGAAAGCTGTTCCGCATAAAGCCCGTATTCGCATTTCTGCGGGCTGTTCTGACCCTGCGGCAGCGCGTCCGGCAGCGCCTCGGTCTCGAAATCATTGCCGAAACCGGGCATATAGCCCTGTTGCGTGCCAACAGCGGACGCGGCGCGGGTCAGGCCGTGGGATTGGGACTGCTTGTTCATCAGGGGCCTCCGATCGGCCGCCCGACGCGGCAGCCTCTGCCCGAAACGCTATCGTTGCAGATGCAACGAAGTCAAGCGCCGCACCCGTCCGGGACTTGAACGCGGGCGCAATCCGTGGCTTGTTGCAAGTGCAACGACCCCTGGATGCCGCCTTGACCAAATTCGTCCTCAACGACTTCCTGCCCTACCAGCTCGCGATCCTTGCCGCCCGCGTCAGCCGAGAGTTTTCGACCCTGTACAAGGCGAAATTCGGCATAACCATCCCCGAATGGCGTGTCGTCGCCCATCTCAGCCAAACGGGCGGCCCGCTCAGCGTCGGCGAAATCTCGGACCGGGTCGACATGGACAAATCCAAGGTCAGCCGCGCCGTGGGCCGGTTGGAAACGGCGGGACATGTGGAAAAATCCGTCAACACCGATGACCGCCGACTGGTGAAGGTGCGGCTGACCGATCAGGGCCGCCAGATGATCGCAGAGCTTGCGCCGCTGGCCCGCCAGTTCGAGACTGATGTGCTGCACCGTCTCGGCCCCGACGCCCCGCAATTCCGCGCCAGTCTTGGCGCGCTCATCGACAAAACGTAAGATCGGGCTGCCGCCGCGCAACGCCCGACGCACACCACCCGAAAACAGGAGAAACAAGATGAAAGACATCGTGATTCTGGACGGCGCCCGCACCGCCATCGGCACCTTCGGCGGCGCGCTTGCGGGCCACCCGCCCAGCGACCTCGGCGCTATCGTCGCCAAAGCCGCGATGCAGCGATCGGGCGTTGATCCGGCGCAGATCGGCCATGTCGTCTTCGGCCATGTCATCAACACTGACCCCAAGGACATGTATGTCAGCCGCATTGCCGCGATGCAGGCGGGCATCCCTGACACCGTGCCCGCGATGAACGTCAACCGGCTCTGCGGTTCTGGCGCGCAGGCCATGGTGTCGATAATTCAGTCTCTAATGCTGGGCGATGTCGACTTCGGACTTGCCGGTGGGACCGAAAACATGAGCCGTTCCCCCTACATCCTGCCCGCCGCCCGCTGGGGCCAGAAGATGGGCGATGCGGGCGCGATGGACATGATGCTGGGCGCATTGAACTGCCCGTTCGGCACCGGGCATATGGGTGTCACCGCCGAAAACGTCGCACGCGAACATGACATCGGCCGCGAAGCACAAGACGCCTTCGCGCTGGAAAGCCAGCAACGCGCCGCCCGCGCGATTTCCGAAGGCCGCTTCAAGGATCAGATCGTGCCGGTCGACGTGAAGGTGAAGCGCGACACCGTCGCCTTCGACACCGACGAACACCCCAAGGCGACCTCGGCCGAGGCTTTGGCCGGTCTGCGCACCGCCTTTCAGAAGGACGGCACCGTGACAGCAGGCAATGCCAGCGGCATCAACGACGGCGCGGCGGCATTGGTGCTGACTACCGCCGAAGCTGCCGAAAAGGCCGGGCTGAAGCCGAAAGCGCGGGTGCTCGGCTATGCCCATGCCGGCGTCCGGCCCGAGGTCATGGGCATCGGCCCGGTCCCGGCGGTCGAGGCATTGCTCAAGCGCACCGGCCTGACCGTCGCCGAATTCGACGTGATCGAATCGAACGAGGCTTTCGCGGCCCAGGCACTCGCCGTCAACAAGGGGCTCGGCCTCGACCCCGCGCGAGTCAACCCGAACGGCGGCGCAATCGCTCTCGGCCACCCCGTGGGCGCCACCGGCGCGATCCTCGTCGTGAAAGCGATCTACGAATTGCAGCGCACCCGCGGCTCGAAAGCTCTGATCACGATGTGCATCGGCGGCGGTCAGGGCATCGCGCTGGCGATCGAGCGTATCTGACCAGCCCGCAAGGCTGCCATACACTTTGCAGACACTTTGCAGACGCCTCGCAGACACCCGGTTCGGGGTGCGTCTCACTCGACCCTGACAGACACGTTCGCCGCACTTCCCGACGCGTCGATCACCGACAAACGCATGAACCCCTTGCCCGGTGACACCAGTGTTTCCTCGCGTTCATAGCTTTCTGTCACCACCGGCCTGCCATCCGCCAGCCAGGTGAATGGCGGCCTGCCATCGCGCACTTTCAGCACCAGCGCCCCGTCGGCAAACACCGTCGCGCCATCCGGCGGAAACGCAACTTGCGGCGCGTTGGCAGTCACGAAACGGGTGTTTCGCGCGCGAAACATTCGCAGCGGTTGCGGCAGCAAGGCATTGGAAACGATCAATGTTTCGGGCGGCGGTGGCGGAAGCGGATCAAGCCTCGGTTTCAACCGTCCGAATGCCTCGAACAGGATCGGCGCCGCCAGATCACCACCGAACGCCCCCGGCACCGGCGTCCCGTCCGCCCGCCCCATCCACACCCCGATCACATGCCGCCCGTCAAACCCGACCGCCCACGCATCGCGATGCCCATAAGAAGTGCCGGTCTTGTAAGCGAGCCTGTTCACAGGCGCATTCGGCGGCGGCGCCAGCCCAGACAAGATGTCCGCCACCTGCCACGCAGCGGCGCCGGAAAGGATTATCTGCCCCGTTTCGCCAATGTCAGAGCCTGTTTCAGCAACCAAATCAACAACTTGCCCACCCCGCGCAATCCCGGCGTAAAGCTGCACAATCTCCTGCAACGTGACCCCGATTCCACCAAGCGCAATCGCCAGCCCCGCTGTGTCTCCGGCCAGCTTCGGATCAGCGCCAGACCGCCGCAACCGCGCCAGCACCACCGCCGGACCCAGCGCCTCGGTCAGTTTCACCACGGGGATGTTCAGCGACAGTTGCAACGCCTCGCGAATCCGGATTGTGCCACGAAACGTGCCGTCGAAATTCTGCGGCGCGTAACTGCCGAAAGCCGTCGGACGGTCCTCGATCAGCGTCTCGGGATGCGCCAGCCCTTGATCGAACGCCATGCCGTAGATCAGCGGCTTCAGCGTCGATCCGGGCGAGCGAACCGCCTGCGTCATATCCACGAAACCCTGCCGCTGATCCGCGCTGTAGGCCGCAGAGCCGACCGAAGCCAGGATCTCTCCGCTCTGGTGGTCCGCAACCAGTATCGCAATCGACAAGCGCTCCCCCGCCTCGCGCGCGGCACGTTTTGCCAGCGTTTCCAGTTTGATCTGCAACCCGGCATCGAGTGTTAGAAGATGAGTGTGCCGCAACGGGTCCGCGGCAAGAACCCTGTCCGTCAGATGCGGCGCGATGGTTGGAAAATCGTGTCTCGCTCGGGGAATCTGGTCAGTCTTCGCCAGATCCGCTGACTCGAAACTCGGGAATCCGCTTCGCTGCATCCGATCCAGCACCCGGTCACGCGCGACCCTCAGGGCGTCCGGTGTCCGGTCGGGCCGCCGTCCCTCTGGTGACTGCGGCAACGCGACCAGCACAGCCGCCTCTGCCGGTGTCAGGCGGCGCGGCTCTTTTCCGAACCACGCCCGTGTGGCGGATCGCACCCCTTCCAGATTGCCGCCATAAGGCGCGTGGTTGAGGTAGAGCATCAGGATTTCGTCCTTGGTCAACCGACGTTCCAGCGCCAGCGCAACCCGCATTTGCCGCAGCTTGCCGGACCACCGTCCAGTGGACCCATCCTCCAGTAATCGCGCTGTCTGCATCGTCAGGGTCGAGCCGCCAGAGACTACTTTCCCGTTGATCAGAGACTGCACCGCCGCCCGTGCCAGCGCGATCGGGTCGATGCCGTGATGCGCGTAAAACCGCTTGTCTTCATAGGCGATCAGCATCCGCAGAAAGCTCGGATCGACTGCGTCAAGACTCGTGCCCAACCGCCACCGGCCATCGGATACCGTGTAGGCCCGCAGCAATTGCCCATGCCGGTCCAGCATCTCGACCGAGGTTTCGGTGACCAGCGGCGGCAATTGCGTCGCCTCGATCCAGGCGTCACCGGCATCCCGTGCTACCGCCGCAAGAAATAGCGCGGCGGTCAGGCGAAGAAGCAGGCGGTGCGACTTCATTCGGTCACAGTTGCCCGGCTGGCCCCGGTGCGCGCGCGGAACTGCGGACGATACACATCCTCAACACTCGCCGCCGGATGATGGAATTCGCCCGGCGAGATTGCCCGCACGATATAGGCCAGCCGGAATGCATCGTCCGACCGCCAATCCACCGCGGCAATGAACCGGTCCTGCCGGAACTCGGCATTCTGCACATCGGCGTTCAAGTCCAGCCAGTCAAGCGCCCGGATGTCGCCGCCGCGCAGAAGGTTCGGATTGTCGATCTCGAACCCGGCGGGAAGCGGATCGTTCACGATCAGCCGAGCCTCGCCATTCCCGAACGGCTGGACCGTCACAACAGTGACAAGCCGTGCGCCCACCCGGAACTGATCCGGCTCGACAGGCGCACCTTCCATCGTGAAATAGTGTCTTTCTATCGCATATCCGTTACCCCCAGCCGGTTCAGGGTCTGATGGAACACCAAAGGTGGTCAGCGTCAGGAAGGTGTCCGTCGTTCCGTTGTTCGTGAATAGAACCGGCGTGAAGGCGGTGTCATCCTCGACCATTCGCACCAGCGGTCCTGCGGCAGGTTGGCCATCGACCGTGATCCCACGCGCAGCGGCATCGCCGATCATCGCATTCGCCGCCAGCAGCGACCAAACCTGTTCCTGGGTCGAAAGCGTCTGCGTGCTGCCTGCGGAAACGCGGCTTGCCAGCGCGTCCCGGTCAACCGCCGTGCTGCCTGCCTCGACCGCCAGCGTAAGAACCGCGGCCGCATCGCGCAGGGTCGTGCCGTAATCCGACCGCCAGTAACGTGCCGCGTCATCGGACGGCTGGCTGGCGAGCTTTCTGGAAGCCTGCAAGAACATCGCATCCGCGCGGGTCGGATCGCCATATGCCGCCAGCGCCGCGCCGATCTGGGCGGCGGCAAGCGGGGTCGAAAATGCCTCGCCCTTCACATCCGCGTAGTAGCGCAGATCCCCGATGCTGGCCGCGCCTTCACGGGCCAGAACATGCAGTGCATAAGCGATATCCTCGCCGCCCTCGTCGAAATCCGCAGCGTAGTTCACGCCATTGCGCAGGTTGTCAATCGCCATCCGGAAGGCGGCTTCAGGCACTGCATGGCCTTGTGCCCGCGCGCGCGACAGGAAATCGGACACATAGGCATCCAACCACAAGTCGCCCGACGCCGGACCCCATAGCCCAAAAGCGCCATTCGCGCTTTGGTTTGTCAGGACCTCGGCAATCGCCTCTTGAATGCGGGGGCCCAACTGATCACGCCTTTCAAGCCCCATCGCCACGGCCACCTCGTCAAGATACAGCAGCGGCATCGCGCGCGAGGTGATTTGCTCGGTACATCCGTAAGGATATCGGTCGAGCGCGTTCAGCAAGCCGGCAGTGTCGAACTGCGCCAGCGGACCAAT
>JBBKVT010000311.1:0-4032 GCA_037968535.1 Paracoccaceae bacterium | reverse complement strand
CGGTTGCGCAGCGTCAATCGCCGACCTTCGGCATTCGCTTCGGTAGCAATGATCACTTCCAGATGTGATTCGATGCCATTGGCCTGTTTGGTGAACTCGACTTTGTGGTCGGAAAAGATCGCGCTGGCCACTTCGGCGGGTGCTGGTCGCGGCGCTACGGTAGCGGACCACCAAGCATTGCTGTCGATATCGCGAAGAAACACAAACGTGCCACCAACTTCGAAAACGGGATCGGGTCTCCATCGCGTCACGGCATTGACACCTGCGCGCGCGTAGCCGGTTCCGGTCGATGTCAGCATTGCCGAAAAGACCCCGTTGGACAGAATTCCCAGCGCACGCGGCGCAGAACCGGGATCGTCCACCAGAGTCTGCGCAATCGGATTCAGATCGCCATGCAGAGCTTCTGAGCTTTCGAACTCGGCAGCACGATCAACGGCTTCGGAGTCGCGCGGCGCTTTTTCCTGAAGCAGAAGCTCTGCTGCCTGCACGACAGGATCTTCGTGGAACCTGTCGCGGTGAATGCCCTCCAGCACAGCATTTGCGATCGCAGCAATCGCCATGCCATGATGGTGTGCCATGACGGTCCGCACGACAACATGACTGACTCCTTCGGGAAGCCGTGCTGCGGTAAAATCGACGGAATCAAAGTAGCCATAGCGTCCGGCTGCGCCAAGTTGCGCCAGCTTCCGCAAATTTACGACTGCCTCGCGCGGGCGAAACTGGCTGGCGAGAAGGCACGCATAGGGCGCCACGACCCGTTCCTCGGTCATCATGCGTTTGAGCGCCAGTGATTGCACGCCGAATGCATAGTACTGATAGTTCATTCCTCGGTCGCGGGCGTTGAAAGCACTTTCCGAAACGCCCCATGGCAGGCCGAGCGCACGACCATGTGCTATTTGCTCGCTCACGGCCGTGCTGCTCGATTGATTCAATATTCCACCGATGCGCTCTTGCATGATCAAGGGCGGCATCAGGTATTCGAACATCGATCCAGACCATGACAGCAGGGCACCCGACCACCGAAGGGCAGCAAACGACCGTCCCAACCGGAACCAGTGTTCGTTAGGCAGATCCCCCTTGGCGATCGCAAAGAAACTGGCCAGTCGGGCTTCCGACGCCAGAAGGTCATAACTGCTCTTATCAAGCTGTTCGCTGTCGGTCCTGTAGCCGATGGACAGCAAGCCGCTGTCGGGGTCCATCAAGAACCCGAAATCCATCGAGAACGCGGTGGCGCGCGCCTTTTCCGCTGCCGTTTCCAGCCGTCGGCACAGCGAAGCGAGCTTCGGCCCATTATCTGGCGGCTCTGATACCAATGCCTCGCAGTTTGCCTTGAGCGCGTCGATCCACCAGATCAATTCGCGGGCATCGTCAGACCCGATTTCGGTCTCGAGTGCGTTGGCCAAAGTACGAACGTCGTCGGCGATAACCAACAAGCCAATCGCTCGAACAGGGGCAAGCTGTGGCTCTTCAAGGTAGGTGCGGTAAGTGGTAGCGAAGCCCTCAAGCCGCTCTTGCAACCGTCGCCGAAGAGGACGCAGCACACGGCGGTTGTCGGGCAGTGCATCAAAATGTTGATTGACTACCCGCAAAACGTCGCCGACGCCTTCGGGATTGGCCATCGTGTGAACCATCGGATTTCGGGCCCAAGCCTTCAACGCCGAAGAAACGGTGATCAGATGGCCGGCAAGGTTGCCGCTATCGACTGACGATACGTAGCGCGGCGTGAGAACCGCGAGACTGCCGGTGTCATACCAATTGAAAAGATGACCCCGACATTTCTCCATCCGGGCGACGGTCGCAAGGGTCTCCTCAATCCGTTCAAGAGACTCGGTCATCGTAATCCAGCCGAAATCACGCGCCGAGAGAACTGACAGTAGGTAAAGACCAATGTTCGTCGGCGACGTTCTTTCTGCAAGCTTGGGATCTGGCAGGTCCTGAAAGTTGTCGGGTGGCAAATGGTGAGTTTGCGGCGTCACGAATGTTTCGAAATAGCGCCAGGTTACTCTGGCAATTGCTCTCAGTTCGCTCGCGTCGTCGGGCCGTATGCGCAAGGCATCTTCGGTTTCGAGCGTCCGGCTGGCTTCGTGGGCCAGCAGCGGCGCACCAATCCAAAGCACGGCTATGGAACTGGCCAGAACGAAATTGTTTGGATTGAAAACCGCAACCAGCACCAGTGCGACGCTTCCCAAAACCATCGAAACCGTCATTTTCTGGACATACTCGCGAAGCTTGCGCGACGGTCCAGCTGCGGTTTCTCCTGCTGTTCGCCATTCCAGCAAGTTCCGCTGACTAATCGTCAGGCGGTAGAGCGTCCGCACGATTGCGTCCGTAAGGACAGCTGCCTGATCGGCGATAAAACCAACCCGCATAGCCATCGCGCCGAATTGCGTTTTCAGTTCCGCCCCCAGGACACCGAGACTTCGGATCGGGGCGACGGTGGGTCGCGACGGGGCTATGCCTGCGTTGAATGACAGAATTGGCGTCAGGAACAGCGTCAGAACAAGGGCGAGCTGCCAAAGCTGTGCGGATGCCGTTGGCAGTATTACCCAGCCGAAGACCGACGCCACAACCCAAGACAGTGGCACAAGAGACCGTCGCAAATTGTCGATCATCTTCAGTCGCGCCAATCCGTTCAGCCCGACGCTTCGACTGAAGATGAATGGCAAAAGCTGCCAGTCGCCGCGTGTCCAGCGACGTTGACGGGCAGTTTCGACATGGTAGGCGACTGGAAAATCCTCAACGAACTGCACGTCCGAAACCAGCGCAGTGCGGGCCAGAGAGCCTTCCATCAGGTCGTGCGACAGGACGCGATTCTCTTTGATTCGACCTTGGGTCGCTGCCTGAAAGGCATCTATGTCGTAGATGCCTTTCCCGGTGTAGCTGCCTTCCGCAAGCAAATCCTGATACAGATCGGAAACCGTGAAGACATAAGGATCAAGCCCACGATTGGCGGAAAATATACGCTGGAAAATCGAGGCTTCGGTGTTGGTAGTCAGCGATGGCGTGATGCGGGGTTGCAGAATGCCGTATCCGGCTGTGATCCGGCCAGTTCTTGCGTCGATCACCGGCTGGTTGACCGGATGCGCCAGCTTTCCCACCAAAGCCGGAACGCTGTCGCGCGGCAGGCGGGTGTCAGAGTCCAGAGTGACGACAAAGCGAATACCGTCCGGAGGCCGGGGGCCGGTATCGATGAACGAGGTGTCAGGTTCGCCACGCAGCAACTGGTTCAGCTCTACCAGCTTGCCGCGTTTGCGTTCCCACCCCATCCAGACACCTTCCTGCGGATTATAGAGACGACAGCGGTGCAACAGGAAAAATCGCCGGCCGCCGGAACTGGCATATCGTTCTGCCAAGGCGTCGATGCCTTTGCGGGCATGTTCCAGATGCGCGCGGTCGGTTGGTGCGCTCTCTGAGGCATTGTCCGGCCAGTCGCTGAGCAACGCGAAATCTACGGCGCCACGCGGGTTTGCGAGGTAGTGCAATTCCGTCGCACGAACCAACCTGTCAACTTCGTCATGGCTCGTCAGAAGACAAGGAATCACCACAAGCGTGCGCGACTCTTCTGGTACCCCGGTGGTGTAGTCGAATGCCGGCAGGCGCTGCGGGCGTAAGAGCCACGCACCCAACTGATTGATCAATCCGGTAGCCGCTTCGGAAGCGGGCAGCAGTGCGATGAGAAAAAACAGTAGTGACAGCACTGCGGGAAATCCGACCGGAAGCGCCATGTTCATCAGCCATGCAATGCCGACCGTCAGGGTCACGGCGGGCAGGATAATACCCAGCCAACCAAGCTTCCGGTAAAGTTCGAGAATGCGCTCGCGCCACCGTCGCCTGTAGCCGCAGTTGACTTCGAACTCCCTCTGCTCTGAACCGATTAGGTACTGACCGGCGGATTGCGTCTCTCCGGCGGACCGAACGGCCGACTCCGCGACCTCAATCTCGCTAAGCTTTGATCGACGCGCGATGCGCTCAATTCGTTCGCGATAGGTATTGCGAGTATACTTGTCGAGGCTGGCATAATCGGAGCTGCGC
>JBBKVT010000310.1:0-2887 GCA_037968535.1 Paracoccaceae bacterium | reverse complement strand
GCCAAGACCTTCAGCGTGTCCCGTATCTCGTACTTCAGTTGCCAACCCGTTTGCCTGATCGTCGAATGACTGCTTTCTTGGGCTGCACCGCAGCTACGATTCCCTTAGGCCAACGGCAGGTAAGGGCCGTGAATTTCCGTTCAGGCTGATCGCTCAGGGCATCGCTTGTAGGTCTAGATCGACATGGTTCCGGTGGGGTGTCCTACCGATTGACGCGCACACGAAACTGGCAACGGTGCTTGACCGTTGGCCGCGCGAAATTGGAGCACAAAGGTGACGCGGGCGGGGAAGATTTCGAAGCGGGTCAACAATAGGTCAACCTGTGTAACTACTTTGTTCCCCGTCTAGCCCCGTCCGCTGCGGTAGACTGCGGCGAGATGCGGCTAGAAAACGTCGACAATTCAAGAGGTTATTTCGTAAGGCGCTGAAATCATAGGAGAAGCGATTTCCCGGGAGATGAGGCTCATAACCTGAAGGTCGTAGGTTCAAATCCTACCCCCGCAACCAAAAAATACAATGATATCAATACGCTAACAGCCGCCCTCCGGGGCGGCTTTTGCGTGTCCGCAATCCAGGTCAACAATAGGTCAACAAAACAACCCAAACTGCGCGGGAATCCAGTGCATTAGTAGCCATACCCGCACTCAACTGGCCTGCTGGCGGTCGTGGATGATTTCACGCGGGAGTGCCGGCCCTGATCGTCGATACCGCGCTGTCGGGGACCCGTGTTGCGCGTGAGCTGGACGCGGTTATCGCCCGACGAGGGCGCCCTACCACCATCGTCAGCGACAATGGGACAGAGTTCACCTCGACGGCGATCCTGTCCTGGTGTCAGCGCACGACCATCGACTGGCACTACATCGCGCCCGGCAACCCCATGCAGAACGGCTTCATCGAGAGCTTCAACGGGCGATTTAGCGACGAGTTTCTGAACGAAGTGCTGTTCTCGACGCTGACCGACGCCCGCACCCAGATCGCCGCCTGGAAGGAGGATTACAACCACCACAGACCCCATTCCGCCCTCGGGAAACATCCCACCGGCGGAGTTTGACACGAAAATGAAAATGGAAATGCAGGCCGCCTAGGCCCAGAAATCAACCCAAGGACTCTCCCTTACCCCGGAGGGAAGACGGGGCTCAGGTCACCCTAAACGCCGTGGCCAGATCTCGGCGGCGGACATCGGACTGGAACGGTTCCGCCACTCGCCCGCCTACCGCGCCTCATCGCAGGGGACCGCGCCGAATCATTGACGGCACTCGCAACCTCACGTCGTTTTCTGCGTAGTACGGTTCCCAAATGGCGCCATGTAGCGTCGGCACAACCCCTGTATGCAGCTAGAAAACATTGAAATAATTATTATTTTTACGCATCAGCGCGGAAATGCGCCGCCGTTCGTGTCTTACTGTGTTAATGTCGTTTTCAGACCTCGACTGCGGCGATGCGGGCGGTGCCTTAATGGCGCTGTGCCCGGACGCTGCAACTTTTCATTCCATCCAGGAGAGATTATGTCCGATTCTAGGAAGCCGAACCTTATTGACTGTCTTGCAGCAGAGGCCCGCGAAGGTCGGATTTCAAGACGCGCCTTCATGCACAGTTCGATCGCCGCCGGTGTGACCGTGAGTGCCGCGACGGGTCTGTGGACCAGCGCTGCGCGGGCCGCACCGGTGCGCGGCGGGACTTTCCGTTGGGGTATCCACGACGGCAACACCTCGGACACCCATGACCCCGGCACGTATGTGACCCGGCAGATGATCTACCTGGCGCACCAGTACCGCAGCTATCTGACGATGATCAATCCCGACAACACGCTCGGATCGGATCTCGCCACCGAATGGTCGGCGACGCCGGACGCCACTGAGTGGACGTTCAAGATCACCAATCAGGCCAGCTTCCACAGCGGCGCCAAGGTTACTGCGGCAGATGTTGTTGCTTCGCTGAACTACCATCGCGGCGAAGAGACCACCTCGGCGGCCAAGGCGCTTTTGACCAGCGTCACCGAGATCAAGGCAGCCGATGACACCACCGTTGTTATTACGCTCGACGGCGGCAATGCCGACCTTCCGTGGCTGATGACTGATTACCATCTGGCAATTTGCCCCGCCAACGACGACGGCACAATTGACTGGCAGTCGGGTGACGGCAGCGGACCTTACAAGATTGACACTGGCGAATTCGGCGTCAGCTGGTCGCTTAGCCGTCACGATGGCTGGCACGGCGAAGGGGCTTGGTTCGACAAGGTTCAGATCCTGGTTCTGAACGACCCGAATGCACGCCAAACCGCGCTGGTTACCGGCGATGTCGATTGCGTTTCGCTGGTTGAGCTGAAGACGCTGGCGCTGCTGCAGCGCCGTCCGGATATCGAGGTTGATAACGTGCCTTCCGGCGCTGCCATCACCATGCCGATGTTCTGCGATACGGCGCCGTTCGATAATGTTGATGTGCGTACTGCGCTGAAACTGTCGATGGACCGTCAGGAGATCATCGACAAGATCGCCTTCGGTGCTGCGACAATGGGCAACGACTTCCACATCGCGCCTGTGCAGCCTTACTATCCTGCGGACATTCCGCAGCGCGAATACGATCCGGAACAGGCAAAATCCCTGTTGAAGAAAGCCGGAGCTGAAGGGCTGACGATCAAGCTGCATACCGCGGACAGCGTGTTCTCGGGCGCGGTCGACATGTGCGTGCTCTATGCCCAGCAGGCCAAGCAGGCTGGCATCAACATCGAGGTCGTGCGCGAGCCGAACGACGGCTACTATTCGGACGTCTGGCTGAAAAAGCCCTTTACCGCCGTCTCCTGGGGGGCGCGCCCGACACCGGACGTGATGTTCACCCTGGCGTACAAATCCGACGCGGCCTGGAACGAGAGCCACTGGCAGAACGAGCG
>JBBKVT010000309.1:0-9556 GCA_037968535.1 Paracoccaceae bacterium | reverse complement strand
GCGGCCGCCGGCCCCGAGTTTGCGAAGGTCTTCGATGCTGCCGCAACCGCGCGCGGACTTGCCGCCAAATCCAACGTGCAGGACTGGAACCAGGCCACCAACCTGGTCATCACCGGCGCGGCGGGCGGCCAGATCATGGGCGACTGGGCACAGGGCGAGTTTCAGGTCGCCGGACAGGTTGCGGGGCAGGACTACACCTGTCTGCCGGGCCTTGGCGTGAACGAGGTAATCTCGACCGGGGGCGATGCATTCTACTTCCCGAAGATCGACGACCCCGAGGTCGAAAAGGCGCAAAAGGAACTGGCGTCACTGCTGGTCAGCAAGGACGTGCAAGTTGCCTTCAACCTAAAGAAGGGCTCTTTGCCGATCCGGGGTGATGTGGATTTGGCTGCCGCCAATGACTGCATGAAGAAGGGCCTGAAAATCCTGGCCAGCGGCAACATCCTGCCGGATCCCAACCAGACGATGTCGCCCGACAGTCAGGGGCAGATCGAGGATCTGATGGTCGAATTCTGGAATGACCCCTCGATCACCGCCGCTGATGCGCAGGAACGGTTTGCAGGCATCATCGCCGACGCGGATTGACCCCAACAGCCGAGGACCCCGGAGGTGATCCGGGGTCTCTTGCAACCATGCCGCATGACGCAGTCCCATCAGGGATACAGGAGGCCTCTGGATGGCAGCTGCCGAGCAGACCGGGCGATCAGCGCGACCGCCGCTAAAATTGTTCAAGAACCTGAACGCCAAGATCGCCTCGATCCCGATGGTGCTGACCGCGATGGTGATTTTCGTCGGCTGTTCAGGCTGGACGATCCTGCATTCCTTCACCAGTTCCAAACTTTTGCCAAAACTTGATTTCGTTGGGCTGGACCAATACGAACGCCTATGGACCACTAACCGCTGGATCATCTCGATCGAGAACCTCGCGATCTACGGGTTCTGTTCTATGATCCTGAGCCTTGTGATCGGTTTCATGCTCGCGGCACTGCTGGATCGCAAGATCCGCTTCGAAAGCGCCTTCCGCACCATCTTCCTCTATCCTTTCGCGCTGTCGTTCATCGTCACCGGCCTTGTCTGGCAATGGATCCTGAACCCCGATTTCGGGGTGCAGAATATCGTGCGTAGCATGGGTTGGACCAGCTTCACCTTCGACCCGCTTTACGATGCGAATATCGTGATCTACGGCATCCTGATTGCCGGGCTCTGGCAGGGCACCGGGCTGATCATGTGCATCATGCTGGCCGGCTTGCGCGGGATTGATGAAGAAATTTGGAAAGCGGCGCGGGTTGACGGGATTCCGACGTGGAAAACCTATGTTTTCATCGTCATCCCGATGCTGCGCCCGGTCATCATCACGTCGCTGGTCCTGATCACTTCGGGCATCGTGCGGATCTATGATCTGGTCGTTGCGCAAACATCAGGCGGGCCGGGGATCGCGTCAGAGGTGCCGGCGAAATACGTCTATGACAAGATGTTCCTCAGCCAGAATCTGGGGCAGGGCTTTGCGGCATCCTCGATGATGCTGCTGGCAGTTGTGATCGTGCTGATCCCCTGGGCGTACCTTGAATTCGGGGGCAAGAAGCATGGTTAATCCGGGAACCCTTGCAGTGACTGGTGCTGCCTTGGACCCGGTTCGGGGCCTTCTTGACGGACCGCAAGGCCCGAGGCCCCGCAAGCGGTTCTCGCGTGGCAATATTTTCCTCTACGGCACGCTGCTGCTGGTCTCACTCTACTACCTGTTGCCGCTCTACGTGATGATCGTCACCTCGCTCAAGGGCATGCCCGAGATCCGCATGGGCAATGTCTTTGGCCCGCCGCTGGAAATCACGTTCGAGCCCTGGGTCAAAGCTTGGTCCACTGCCTGCACCGGCATCAATTGCGATGGCCTGTCGCGGGGCTTTGGCAACTCGGTCCGCATCCTGATTCCGTCGGTTGTGCTGTCGATCGCCATCGCCAGTCTGAACGGCTACGCGCTGGCCAACTGGCGATTCAAGGGGTCAGAAGTATTCTTCACCATCCTGATCATTGGCGCATTCATCCCTTATCAGGTGATGATCTACCCGATCGTGATCATCCTGCGCGAAATCGGCCTCTATGGCTCTCTCACCGGTCTCGTCATCGTCCACTCGATCTTCGGCATGCCGATCCTGACACTGCTGTTCCGCAACTATTTCACATCCGTCCCCGAGGAACTGTTCAAGGCTGCCCGCGTCGACGGGGCGGGGTTCTGGGGCATCTACTTTCAGATCATGTTGCCGATGTCGCTGCCGATTTTCGTGGTCGCGATCATCCTGCAAGTCACTGGCATCTGGAACGACTTCCTGTTCGGCGTGATCTACACCAAGCCGGACCTCTACCCGATGACGGTGCAGTTGAACAACATCGTCAACTCGGTGCAAGGCGTGAAGGAATACAACGTCAACATGGCGGCAACCCTGCTGACCGGTGCGGTGCCTTTGGTCATCTATTTCGTCTCCGGCAAACTCTTCGTGCGCGGCATTGCCGCTGGCGCTGTGAAAGGCTGATTCAAATCCATGTCTGACTCCAGCGTCTCGATCCGCAATCTCGACCTCAACTTCGGTTCTGTTAAGGTCCTGCGCGACCTGAACATCGAGATCGGGCAGGGTGAGTTCCTTGTCCTTCTGGGCGCGTCGGGCTGCGGCAAGTCCACGTTGTTAAATTGCATCGCGGGGCTTTTGGACGTGTCGGCAGGGCAGATCTTCATCAAAGGAGAAAACGTCACTTGGGAGGAGCCATCGAAACGCGGCATCGGCATGGTGTTCCAGTCCTACGCGCTTTACCCGCAGATGACCGTCAAAGGGAATCTGTCGTTCGGGTTGAAGAACGCGAAGTTGCCCAAGGATGAGATTGAAAAGCGCGTCGCCCGTGCCGCTGCGATACTGCAAATCGAGCCGCTTCTGAACCGCAAACCCGGTGCCCTGTCGGGCGGCCAACGCCAGCGCGTGGCCATCGGACGGGCGCTGGTGCGCGATGTCGATGTGTTCCTGTTCGACGAGCCACTGTCCAACCTCGACGCCAAGCTGCGCGCCGACCTGCGGGTCGAGATCAAGCGCCTTCACCAGCAGTTGAAGAACACGATGATCTACGTAACCCACGATCAGGTCGAGGCGATGACGCTGGCCGACCGCATCGCGGTCATGAAGGGCGGGCTGATCCAGCAACTTGCCGACCCGCATGAGATTTATAACCGCCCCGTTAACAAATACGTCGCCGATTTCATTGGCTCGCCCGCGATGAATTTTCTGGATGGCGCGGTTGTCGGAAACACATTCACCAGCAAGGACGTGAAAATCGGGCTCAAGACCTACCAATTCACCCCCTACGGCAAGCCAGGCGGGGCAGCGTGGTTTGGCGTCAGGCCCGAACATGTCGCGGTCGGAGAGTTGGCGGAGGCCATGCCATTCCAATCCGAAGTCACGGTCGAGATCGTCGAACCGATGGGCTCGGACACGCTGGTCTGGACAAAGCTGGCCGGGCAGGACTTTCGGTTTCGCATGGACGGTCAGGCGGAAGTGGACGAAGGCGACACGCTGCGGATCGGATTCGACCCGGCAAGAGCGTCTTTGTTCGACAGGGCGGCGGAAGAACGAATGTAATTCATCCGACGCATTAACTTAGCATCGTAAGTGATGGAAAATAAATGAAACGTTCCGAAATTAACGACATCATTCGTGATAGCGATGAATTCATCCGATCCTTCGGCTACGTGATGCCGCCCTTCGCCTACTGGTCGCCCGACCAGATGCGGCACCACACTCAATCCGACGCGCCGATGATCCGTGACCATATGCTGGGTTGGGACATCACCGATTACGGCCAAGGCGATTTCAACGAAATGGGTCTGTTCCTGTTTACCGTTCGCAACGGCAATCAGGCCAACGTGAAGCGCGGTATGGGGATGCTTTATGCCGAGAAGATCATGATCTCGGGAGAAAACCAGCTAAGTCCGATGCATCGGCATAATTTCAAGACCGAGGATATCATCAACAAAGGTGGTGCCACGCTGGTGCTGGAGTTGTTCAAGGCCGACGCGGGTGGCGGTCTCGACGAAAACGCCGAGGTCACTGTTCTGACCGACGGACGACGCCGAGCAATGAGGGGTGGTGACCAGCTGCGGCTTGAGCCGGGCGAGAGCGTGACGCTGGAACCCGACACGTGGCACGCATTCTGGGGCGAGGGCGGTCGGGTGTTGATCGGCGAGGTTTCGAACGTCAACGACGACCGAACTGACAATATCTTTCGCGATCCGATCGGGCGCTTTGCGAACATCGAAGAAGATGAGGCGCCGCTACATCTGCTGGTCTCGGATTATGACAAGTGGCTCGGTGCAGGCCGACAAGGAGATAAGACATGACAGACTTTTCCTACCAGCTTTATTCCTCGCGTAATTTCGGGCCATTGCCCGCCACACTGAAGATGCTCGGGGAATTGGGTTATGCTCAGGTCGAAGGCTACGGCGGCCTTTACATCGACCTGCAAGCCATTGATAAATTAAACAAAGACCTATCGAATAACGGGTTAGTTATGAAGACGGGTCATTTTGGACTCGAGATGCTGCGCGACAACCCAACTCGGGTTCTTGAGATTACCAAAACACTCGGTATGGAAGCGGTTTTCGTTCCGGCCGTCGGACCCGCCGAACGGACCAAGGACGCCGCAGGTTGGGCCGAGTTTGGCCGAGTACTTGCCGAAGTCGGAAAGCCATATCGTGGTGCGGGCCTGACCTTTGGATGGCACAACCACGATTTCGAGTTTGCAGACCTTGGTGGCGCCGACAAGCCGCTGGACCTGATCCTGCAAGGCTCTGACGATCTGGCGCTGGAACTTGACGTAGCCTGGGTGCAGGTCGGCGGTGAAGACCCCATCGAGTGGATCGAGAAATACGCTGACCGCATTGTTGCTTCCCATATCAAAGACATAGCACCGAAAGGTGAAGCGTTGGATGAAGACGGATGGGCCGATGTCGGCCACGGTGTGATGAACTGGTCCGCGATCATGGGCGCGCTCAACCAAACAGGTGCACGGTATTTCGTGATGGAACACGACAACCCCAAGGATGACCGCCGCTTTGCGACGCGGTCTATTGATGCCGCGCGCAAGTTCTGATTGCCAGACACAGGAGAAGACGATGAACAAACTCGGTGTCGGCATCATCGGATGCGGCAATATCTCGGTCGCTTACTTGCGGCTTGCGCCGATGTTCCGGGCGCTGGATGTTCGCAAGGTCGCTGATCTGAACATGGAGGCGGCCCGCGCCCGCGCCGTTGAATTCGACGTGGCAGCGGTCAGTGTCGATGAACTTCTGGCGGCAGACGACATCGACGTAGTGGTGAACTTGACGATCCCGGACGCGCATTACCCGATCACCAAGCGGATTTTGGAATCCGGCAAGCACGCGTATTCGGAAAAGCCGCTGGTGCTGACGCTGGCAGAGGGCGAAGATCTCCGACGTATCGCGATCGCCAAAAACTTGCGCATCGGCTCGGCGCCCGACACCTTCTTGGGCGGGGCGCATCAATTGGTCCGTGCCAGACTGGACGAAGGTGCAATCGGCACCGTCGTCGCCGGATCCTGCCATGTGATGAGCCACGGGATGGAGCACTGGCACCCCAATCCTGATTTCTTCTTCCTGCCGGGGGCAGGACCGGTGCTGGACGTTGGACCGTACTACGTGACCAACCTGATCCAGCTGTTAGGTCCGGTCAAACGAGTTGCCGCGCTGGCATCCTCGGCGACACCGACCCGCACAATCCTGTCCGAGCCGCGCGTAGGCGAGCAAATCCCGGTCAAGACGCCCACCAATATCCACGCCTTGCTGGATTTCGCGAGCGGCGCGACGATCACATTCTCGGCCTCTTGGGACGTTTGGGCGCACCGCCATCCCAATACCGAGCTTTACGGAACCGAAGGCACGCTGTTCATCCCCGATCCGAATTTTTTCGGCGGTTCGGTCGAAATGTCCGGACGCGACGGTGTGATCCAGGACGTCGAGGGCTGGGACCATCCCTTCGGCGTCGTCAATCAGGATCCCGATAAAGGCGGACGGGCCAATTACCGCACTGCGGGACTGGCTGACATGGCGCAGGCAATTGTCGAGGGGCGGCCGCATCGTTGTTCGCTTGACCTTGCACTGCATGCGGTGGATGTGATGACATCAATCCTGAAGTCGGGCGAGTCCGGCCAATTCGTGACCCTGACGACCAGTTGCGACCGACCCGCGCCGCTGCCGCCGGACGAGGCGCGCAAGCTGATCGGATAATCACAACCTTCGGCGCGATACTGCGCTGTAAGGATCGAGATCGCCCAGAGTGGAGCATCACAATGACCTACCATCCTGCCGAAGACCGCTACGAGAAAATGGTTTATCGCCGCTGCGGTGCGTCCGGCCTAAAGCTGCCGGCAATCTCGCTAGGGCTGTGGCATAACTTTGGTCACGACACACCGCAAGAAACCAAGCAGGCCATCTGTCGCACGGCCTTCGACCACGGCATCACCCATTTCGATCTCGCTAACAATTACGGACCGCCGCCGGGCAGTGCGGAAGCGGCTTTCGGAGAGATCCTGCGCAAGGATTTCGCGGGCCACCGGGACGAGTTGATCATCTCGTCGAAGGCCGGTTACCTGATGTGGGGCGGACCCTATGGCGAATGGGGCAGTCGGAAATACCTGCTCGCGTCCTGTGATCAGTCGCTGAAGCGGATGGGGCTGGACTATGTCGATATCTTCTATTCGCACCGCTTCGACCCCGACACCCCGCTAGAGGAAACCATGGGGGCGCTCGACCACATCGTGCGGTCGGGCCGCGCACTTTATGCCGGTATATCCAGCTACAATTCAGAGCGGACGCGCGAAGCGGCTGCGATCCTCAAAGACCTCGGCACGCCCTGCCTGATCCACCAGCCAAGCTACAACATGCTGAACCGGTGGGTCGAGAAGGACGGGCTGAAGGACACGCTGAAAGGCCTCGGCATCGGCTCTATCGCGTTCACTCCGTTGGCGCAGGGTATGCTGACGGCGAAGTACCTTGGCGGTATTCCCGAAGGCAGCCGAGCAACCCAGGGCAAATCGTTGATGCCCGAGATGATTTCGGATCGTGCGGTTGAGAACCTCAACAAGCTGAACGACATCGCTTCACAGCGTGGTCAGACGCTGGCGCAGATGGCGATTGCCTGGGTGCTTCGCGACGGCGGGATTACCAGCGCCTTGATCGGTGCGTCAAAACCTAGTCAGGTGACCGATTGCGTCGGCGCGGTCAAGCATCTGGAATTCACCAAGGAAGAGTTGCGGCTGATCGACGAACATGCCGACGAGGAAAAGATCAATCTCTGGGCGAAATCCTCTGAAACCGACTGACCGGCGATGCGAAGCGAAATCTGTCTTTACGACCTGGAGCGCGGCGTTGCAGAGCCGGTCTTGCGATCCGACCAGCTGGTCGAGGCCCCCAACTGGACCCGTGACGGCGCGGCCCTGATCGTCAATTCAGCGGGCCGGCTTTTCCGCGTCCCGCTGGCAACGCCGGCGCTGCACGAGATCGACACGGATTTCGCCAACGGTTGCAATAATGACCACGGCATCTCCCCTGATGGCAGTCGGCTGGTGATCAGCGACCGCAGCGCGACGGGCGAGAGCTGTCTCTATACACTGCCGATCGACGGCGGCACGCCCCGACGCGTCACCGACCAGGCGCCGAGCTACTGGCATGGCTGGTCGCCGGACGGCGCGATGCTGGCTTATGTGGGACGGAGAGGCCGCGGCCCGTACGAGGTTTTCTCGATCCCCACCGAGGGTGGTGACGAAACCCGGCTGGCCGAAGGGTTCGAGCATTGCGACGGGCCGGATTATAGTGCCGACGGAAACCGGATATGGTTTAATGGCCAGCGCGACGGACGGATGCAGTTGTGGCGCATGTGCACCGATGGGACAGGGCTGGAACAGATGACGAATGACACGCGCTGCAACTGGTTTCCACATCCCTCGCCCGACGGGCGTCATGTTGTTTATCTGTCCTACGCGCCAGGCACCGATGGTCATCCACGCGACCGGGAGGTCGAGTTGCGACTGATCCCCGCGGCTGGCAGCGCGTCCCGGTTGCTTCTGGCGCTTTTCGGCGGGCAGGGCACGATCAACGTTCCCAGCTGGTCGCCTGACAGCCGGCATTTTGCCTTCGTGCGCTATGCCCGGCCCTGAGGTTGTTGCAATGCGCGCCAGCGGCGCCAGAGTTTGGATGCGCTTTCTGTCGAAAGCGCGGGCCTCCGGCAGGGATATTTCTGGACAAATAATGCGAGTGATGTGGGTGGGTGTGTTTGCGTTTTTTGCCGTCGCGGTGAAGTCGGCAGATCTTCCGCAGCCGGTCACGGATGGTCTTTATATGCCGGTGAAAAGGGCCGAGGCCGAACTTGGGCAGCTCTTGTTTTGGGATCCGATCCTGTCGGGCAATCGCAACATCGCCTGCGCCAGTTGCCATCATCCGCGGTTCGGCACTTCGGATGGGCTGTCACTTGGGATCGGCGAGGGCGGCATCGGATTGGGGCCCGACCGGCGACTCGACCCGGCGAACCTGCCCGAGCGACGCATCTCGCGCAATGCGACGGGGCTGTTCAACCTTGGCGCGCGATCTTTCACGGTGCTGTTTCACGATGGCCGGATCGAGACCGATCCAAGTCGCGCGTCGGGGCTGCGCACGCCGCTAGAGGATGACATGATGCTGGGGTTCGACGGCGTGCTGTCGGCGCAGACCATGTTTCCTGTCCTCAGCCCTGATGAAATGGCAGGCCATTACTCGGAAAACGATGTGTCGAAGGCCGTGCGGCAGGGCCGGATCACCGGGTCCGGCGGGGCTTGGGACATTATTGCCAATCGGGTCGCGGCGATCCCGGAATACCGCGCAGGTTTCGAGGCGGTCTATCCCGAGGTGTCGGCGGGTCGGAAGATTGCCTTCACCGACATCTCGAACGCCATAGCCGCTTTCGTCGCCTTCGAATGGCGGTCCGACGACAGCGCTTTCGACCGGCATCTGCGCGGCCAAGGGAGACTGTCCGACATGGCGGCTGAGGGGATGGAACTCTTCTATGGTAAAGCCGGCTGCGCCAGCTGCCATTCGGGGCCGTTTCAGACAGATCACCAATTTCACGCCATGGGTGTGCCGCAGATCGGGCCCGGAAAGGCCGAACGCTTCGAAAGCCACGCCCGCGACGTCGGGCGGATGCGGGTGACCGGGCGCGATAGCGACGCCTATGCCTTCCGCACCCCGTCATTGCGCAATGTCGCAGCGACGGCTCCTTACGGCCACGACGGGGCTTATGCGGCCTTGCCCGGGTTCATTGCCGCCCATGCTGACCCGGCCCGTGCCATCGCGAATTATGATCCTGATCAAGCCGTGTTTGTGGCGCTGGAGGGGGCAGAGGACTGGCGAGCGATCGATGATCCGGCAGAGGCTGCGGCGATCGGAACCGCGGCGGCTGGCCGGTCAGTGGCGCTGAGCGAGGCGGACATTCTTGGCCTCACCGCGTTTCTGGAGGCGCTCTCGGATCCTGTT
>JBBKVT010000308.1:0-13571 GCA_037968535.1 Paracoccaceae bacterium | reverse complement strand
CGAGAAGGGCCTGAAGTTCGACACCCATTTCGAGAAAACCGGCGACTGGTATTCCTCGATGCGGGTCGGCGCGAGATGGACCGGCTTCAAGGTGCTCGTGGAACAGGAAACCGGCCTGATCCTTGGCGCGCATCTGATCGGGCCAGGGGCCGAGGAACAGATCAACCTCTTTGCCATGGCGATGGGCGCGGGTCTGACTGCGAAGCAGATCAAGGCGATGATCTTTGCCTATCCCAGCTACGCCTCGGACATCGGCTCGATGGTCTGACGATTTCCGGTGACACCAACTCACTCCATGAAGCAGCGCGAAGATCTCCGCGCAGAACGGAAAAGACGATGAACCAACAAGCCAAGACCCACGACGGCTGCACCATTCCCTCCAACAAGGCAGACGACTTTGATCTGGCCGTGATCGGTGCCGGATCGGCCGGGTTTTCTGCTTCGATCACCGCGGCCGAGGCGGGCAAGCGCGTGGCACTGATCGGCCACGGGCTGATCGGCGGCACCTGCGTGAACGTGGGCTGCGTGCCGTCGAAGACGATGATCCGCGCGGCCGAGGCGATCCACGGCGCGGGGGCGGCCAAGCGGTTTCCCGGAGTGTCAGGCGCAGCGCAGGTCGATGACTGGGCGGCACTGATGGCGGGAAAAGAGGCACTGGTATCTGGCTTGCGGCAGAAGAAATACGCTGATTTGCTACCGGGTTATGAGGGGATCACCTATATCGACGAAGGTGCAGCGACGCTGGTGGAAGGGGGCGTGCAGGTCGGCAGCCGCCTGATCCGCACGCCGACAATCATCATCGCGACCGGCGGACGGCCCGCGCTGCCTCCGATCCGCGGCATCGCCGATGTGCCAACGCTCAACAGCGCGTCACTGCTGGAACTCGAAATACTGCCCGAAAGCCTGATCTTCCTCGGCGGCGGCTATATCGGCGCGGAACTGGCGCAGATGATGGAGCGGATGGGGGTGAAGGTGACGGTTGTCTGCCGCTCGCGCCTTCTGCCGCAGGTCGAACCCGAAGTGTCCGAAGCACTGGCAAAGGTGTTTCGCGATGAGGGCATCACGCTACATTGCGGTGTCAGCTATGACGCCTGCCACAGTGAAGTCGGTCGCGCTGTTCTCGACATCGACGTCGGTGGCAAGCTGCTGAAGCTGATCGCAGATCATCTGGTGGTGACGGCAGGGCGCAGCCCCAATACCGAAGGGTTGGATCTGGAGGCGATGTGCATCAAGACCGACAAGCGCGGCGCGATCATGGTCGGCGATGATATGGCGACGACCCGTCCCGGCGTCTTTGCCGTCGGCGATGTGACCAATCGCGATCAGTTCGTATACATGGCCGCCTACGGCGCCAAACTCGCCGCCAGGAACGCCATGGGCGGGGCCGAGCGCTACGACAATGCTGCGATGCCCTGGGTGGTGTTTACCGACCCACAGGTGGCAGGCGTCGGCTTGACCGAAGCACAGGCGATTGCGGCTGGCCATGAGGTAAAGACCTCAGTTCTTGGGCTCGACAACGTGCCGCGCGCGCTGGCCGCCCGCGATACGCGCGGGTTGATCAAGCTGGTGGCCGACGCGAAAACCGACCGGCTGCTCGGCGGGGTGATCGCCGCCCCTGAAGGATCCGACAGCATCCAGACGTTGGCGCTGGCGTTGAAGTTCGGGATGACCACCAAGGCACTGGGGGGAACGATCTTTCCCTACCTCACCACGGTCGAGGGGCTGAAGCTGGCCGCGCAGACATTTGACAAGGACGTGGCGAAACTTTCGTGCTGCGCGGGTTAAGGTGGAATTGCCTCGGATGGGGCATGGTGTCTGGTGCGCAATGCGGGGGTGGTTCCACGGGTCAGAGGACGATGTCGATGAACACGTCTTGCACAAGGCGCACCGCGTGGCTTCAATTCAGCGGTTGGAAATGGTGCCCTGTAGCCTGATCGGAGGGACCACAGGCGGCGTGAACCCCAAGCCGCATGTCGTCACGGATACCAGAGTGCAACCATTCGGTTCACGTCACAGCGGGCCGGGCCAGCGCTTGCGCCACCGCTTACAGCAGCCTGCCGAAAGCCAAATGATTGCTGACAGACAGGCCGTGGCGGAGGGCCTTTTGTACTGCCGCTTTAGTCCACTCTGTTCAGCTCTCGACGGTGCGTCGAGATAACCCGCCCTGTGGTTCAGGCTTGACCACATTGAACCAAGGCGAAAGGTCAAAATCGCGCGGCGTGAAAAGCGAGTGGTGTCGGATGTGAAGAACTTCATCGTGCAGATCGGAGCTTGGGCCAGCGGAACCCGCCGGATGTCTGTCAGGTAAGATTGGGTAATGAACCGACTGAAAAGCCTGTGCCAACAGTGAAGAACAGATCGCGCGAGTCGGATCACCGGAACCGAATGCGATCATGCGTCTGCGCCAGCGCACCGGCACGGGCGGCGTTGGAAAGAAGTATCGCAACAAATCAAAGATGTTGCGCATGTCATAGCGTAGGCCCAGATGGGCGACCATGAAGGTGACGACCGCGGCGCGTTCGCCGTCGCCAAGTCCAGTTGGCCGACAGATGCGCGTGTTATAGGTCGCGTATTTTGAAAGCGGTGTCGCGACGCAGCCCGCGCCAAGATTGACTTCGATCAGACGCAGCCGTTCCGATCCATCATCAGGGTCGGGCAACGCGTCACCCACAAACATCGCGGCGTGCGACCAGGTCGATTGCGTGAGATATTTGATCGCGTTGGAAATGCGCTCGCATCCTTCAACCAACAGCACGTCGCCCGGTTGCAATTTGCGGCAAAGGCTGGGGAAATCCGATGGCGTGAAGGGCTGATAGCCAGCGCTTCGCGAATTCAACTTGCCCGCCAGACGGCGACCCAGACGGTCAAGAAGGCTGTCGCAGGCGCTGCCGAATTGCGTGTTCATCATGCGCTCCTTTTCGTCAAATCGGGCATCGACGCCTCAATTCCGCGACCTGCTACTCGGTTATATCGTTATAGCACCCGGCAAATGTCGCCGTTGCACAGCACTGGCGGGATCCGGCGACCGAATGCGCGCATGATTGCAAGCGTTACCAGAATTCCCCCAAAAACGCCCGCATAGGCGGGAAGCGCGTGGGGCGACAGCGACGGTATTGCAAACAGGATCATGCCGTCATTGCCTCCGGGAACCAGCACGGTTCCCAGTCCCATCAGCACGCCGCCTGCGCCGTGGCGAAGGGCGGATCCTGCGCGGGGCAAATGCAAGCTGAACGAGCCGCGTTGCAGGCTCGAGAATGCCATTCCCAGAATGGCGGTGCCCAAAATACCCCATGCCAGCACAGGCTGCGCGCAGCTTGTGCTTGATCTGGCTCCGATGCCGCACAGGATGGTTGAGGAAAAAGACCAGGGGCCGGTCGCTTCGATAATCACCGCGTTGGAGATGCCCACCAGCGCAGCCCCTGCGGACAGCGTGTAGACAGATGCGCCGAGAACACGATGCAACTTATGCTTTCGCCAAAATCTTCGCACGATGAGAATGCTTTCCCATAGCAGCGCTATACAGAGCAGGAGCAAGATTGCGAAAGGGTAGTCCAGTTGCGGCACGACGACGGGCATCGGATGAGACAGAGGAAGCGCCGTGGCAACCCACATGCCGATCGGCCAACCTGCAACGGTAATCCAAAGACCAATGTTGCCGTCCACTGCACGGGTTAGCGTCGAGAAGGTGCAACCGCCATTCAGCCCCGCCCCGACACCGAACAGCACACCGCCTAAAACCGACAGGCCGGTCAGCGGCCATCGGGTGAAATTGGCTGGGTGTCCAAATGCCCCGACCACCGCAGTCAATGCCATCACCCAAGCGGCGCTTTTCAGAAATGACCACAGGAAATGACCGCGGCGAGTCGTGAGGACTTCCGCCGCAGCCTTGACCGTACACAACCCCGCACGATGGGCTGAAAAGCCAAGAATGGCGCCCATCAATAGTGACAGCAGGATAGATGTCACACTACCGGCCCACCCTTCCGTTCCGCGCTTTGATCACCGCGAAAGGTGGTTTGTGGTAAACACCATGTCATCGCCATCCGCCCCCGAATGGCACGCGATACAGCCCTGATCCATGCCTTTGGCGATTTTTCCCGCCAAAGCCATTCCTTCTGGGTTCTTGTCAAGAGAGCCATCCGGCAGAAACTTGGCCCAGAACCAATCGTGGTTTTCCGGGTCAAACCCTGCTTCGCGGCGGAACATGATCGTCACCGCCCCAAGATGGGCGGCAGGATCAGCAAGAACCTCGTCGGCGGTCACACCGGCCGGGCCATAGTTGTTCTTGACGATCAGATCATTGGTAAGCGCGCCAATCGTGCCCTTGGTGTAGAAGGTTTCGAGCATCATGCCATGCGGATCGGTGCCCTCATAAGGAGCTGTATGGATCCGATCCGGCCCGGCCAGATCATGGGCTTCCAAATAGGTCCAGATTTCTGCGGCATAGGCCACATCATCAGGGTTGCCAAAAGGCGGCGAAGTCTGCGCAAAAGCGCTGGTTCCAAGCGAAAGCGCAAGCGCGATGCCGACAAGTTTGGTTTTCATGGCTGAATCCTCCTTTTTTGTTGGATAGGGCTATGACAATCGGCAGCTGGGATTGTTACGCCCAACAGGCTTCACGAGCGCGTGAGGTCTGGCGAAGGGGCCAGCCGCAGGATGTCTCCGTCAGCGAAGCCGGGAACCTCGAGGTGTCGCGAAAGCCGCCGATAGAGGTCCGGCGGCACCGAAATA
This sequence comes from Paracoccaceae bacterium, assembly GCA_037968535.1. Lineage (GTDB taxonomy): Bacteria > Pseudomonadota > Alphaproteobacteria > Rhodobacterales > Rhodobacteraceae > JAHEAO01. The sequence continues at coordinate 8,840 of JBBKVT010000308.1, read as the reverse complement.
TCCGCCAGGTAGATCGCCCCGACCACATGGGCAACCGCACGGTCTGAAAGACCGTGTTTGAGCAAGGCAAGGGTCAGCGTTGCATCCGCATGGACAACCGGCGTAGCGATTGTGCCCGCATTGGAATCGAATCCTGATGGGACATCCAACGCCAGGATCGGCGCGGTTTGGCGATTGGCCCAGCTGATCAAATCGGCGGCCCGGCCCCTTGGTGCGCCGCGCAGCGAGTAGCCGATCAACCCGTCAATGATCAGGTCCACCGGTTCGCACGGCTCGGCTGGTAAAATGCCCATCGCCGTCAGGATCGCGAGCTGATCTGCCGGCACGCCGCGCAGCGTATGCCCGCCCGCAGACAGGACCAGCGAGACCCGCGCGCCCCAGGCCGCCAACCGGCGCGCCGCGACCATTGCGCCGCCACTGTTGCCACCCAATCCGGCCAGCACAACGACATGCCGCGCGGCAAGATTGCCCGTGAGATAGCGGCGCCGCGCGACAATCGCCAAGGCCCGCCCGGCGTTCTCCATCATCTGCGACAGGGCAATCCGAAAGGACTGCTCCATCAGCAGATCGACTTGTGCCATGCCGGACGCGTCGATTGCCGGGAAACAGCCAGCAATGGGAAAACCGAACTCATCCGTGTCGGGCATCGGTTCAGCCCTGATGCTGCGGGCCAATGCCCATGAACATCTCGCGCAGATCCACTGTCGACCGTTCTCCGACGTCGTCGAAATGCGTCTCCAGCCAGTCTTGCGCCGTCTCACGACCCAGATCGCGCAGATGCGTCAGGAACGCCCATTCGGCATTCATCTTGGAGGAGGCCCCCAGAGGGATCAGGGCGTCCTGATTGCCGATGATATGGATACGTTCACGACGATACTGCGCCTCGTCCAGCTTGCCCTCTTCGATCAGGCGAGACACGAAATCGATTGCACGCAGCTCCTTCAGCAGGCTCGAATTGAAGGCGATCTCGTTGAGCCGATTCTGGATCTCCTGCGGGGTGCGGGGGATGCCCTTGCGCTCCACGGGGTTGATCTGAATGACGACGATATCGGCGCAATCGCTTCCGGTATGGAACGGAAACAGCGCCGGGTTGCCCATGTACCCGCCATCCCAATAGGGCACGCCGTCAATCACCACGGCCTGATAGACGTTCGGCAGACAGGCCGAGGCCATGACCATGTCAGACGTCAGATGATGGCTGTCAAAAACCTTGACCTTGCCGGTCTCAACGTTTGTTGCGGAAATGTAGAGCTTCATGCTGTTGCAGCTTTGAACGCAGGAGAAATCAACGCAACTCTCCAGGACATCGCGCAATGGGTTCATGTTCAGCGGGTTCAACTGATAGGGCGAAAACAGTCGCGACAGCGCGTCCATCGCGTGATAGCCCCAGGACCGATCCAGGCCCCAGTTGCCCATCATCACGTCGATCGGCGCGCGCTTGATCGGACTGTTCTTTGCGGCGTCGGACATGGTGCGCCAGAAACCTTCCAGCTTTTCGCGCGCGCCATCGGCACCGCCAGCGGTAAAGCCATCGGCCAGCGCCACAGCGTTCATCGCGCCAGCCGAGGTGCCGGACATCGCGTCGATCTCCAGTCGTCCGTCTTCCAAAATGCGATCCAACACGCCCCAGGTGAAGGCGCCGTGCGCCCCGCCGCCCTGCAGGGCGAAGTTGATGCGTTTGCGATTGTCGGCGGATTTGCGCGGTTTTGCGGCGTTGCTGACAACTTTCATGGTGTTCTCCATCAGTGGGCCGTCCATCCGCCGTCGACGGGCAAGGCGGTTCCGGTGATCGACGCCGCGCCATCGCTGCACAGGAACACCGCAAGGGCGGCCAGTTCCTCGACAGTGGCAAATTTCTTGGTCGGTTGTGCCGCAAGCAGCACGTCGCGGATGACCTGATCTTCGGTCATGCCGCGCGCCTTGGCGGTATCGGGAACCTGTTTCTCGACCAGCGGGGTCCAGACGTAACCGGGGCAGATCGCATTCACGGTCACGCCATGTTCCGCCACCTCCAGCGCGACGGTCTTGGTCAGCCCGACGATGCCGTGTTTGGCCGCCACATAGGCCGATTTGAACGGCGAGGCGACCAGCCCATGCGCTGAGGCGATGTTGATGATCCGGCCCCATTTGCGTTCTTTCATGCCTGCTACCACCGCTTTGGTGGCATAAAAGGCCGCAGACAGGTTCAGCGACACGATCGCCTCCCATTTCTCGTCGGGGAAATCCTCGATGGGCGAGACAAACTGAATACCGGCATTGTTGACCAGCACATCGACCTGGCCAAAGGCGGCCTCGGCTTTGGCAATCATCCCGCGCACGCCATCGGGTTTCATCATGTTGGCCGGTGAATAGATCGCCTTGATGCCATGCGTGTCTTCAATCGCCTTACGCGCGGGTTCGATCTGTTCGGCGGGCTCGATACCGTTCAGCACGATGTTGTAGCCGGCGGCGGCAAGCCCTTCGGCAATACCGTGGCCGATGCCGCTTGATGATCCGGTAATGACAGCGGTTCTGGGCGAAGTCATGGGAATTCCTTTCAGGAAATCAGGCGAGGTAGTCGTGAACGATGCGGCCATAGGGCAATGTCAGGTCGGCCTTGAAATGCCGCCCCTCAACCACGCTCAGAACCGGCAGATCAGCGACAGGCGCGTTGATATGCGGGATGAGGTGCAGCCGCGCCGGACCGGAATAGTGAAAATGCATGGTGATTTCGGTCAGGTTGTAGGCGACCAGTTCGGCCACCCGCTGATGACCGGTCACGCAGGGAATGATCTTGAGATTGACCGACGTCTTGCGCAGATGCGCGCCCCGCTTGGCGGGATCAGGCGCCATCCGGTCCTGATACTTGTAGGCCATGGTACCCATTGCCACCCGCTCGCCCGCATAGTGCAGCGTGCCGGTCAGCGTATCGGTGCGCACCTCCAGCTTCGGCTCGCCCCAGCGTTTGGGAAAACCCCAGATTTCGCGCCCGGCTGAAATCGGCGGCTCGTCGTTGAGGAACATCATCGCGGTGAAGTTCACCGGCTCGCTGTTGAGCAAGCAGGGAATGACCAGACCGGATTCCTGATAGGCCCCGAATCCGGTGCTGTCGGGCATGTTGATCCATTCGTAATGCACCTGGCCGCTGCCGTCTGGGATCAGCGGTTCCGGCACCATGGCGCGGATCGCGTCGGGGTCGCTCAAATAGGTGATCACCAGATACTCGCGGTCAATGAACCGGTAGGGTCCTTTTGGGTAGCTTGGATTGGCGGGGGGCATGGCGCAGAGCGCACGAATTTCATCGGGGGTCATGACAGGCTTTCGATCAGGGTGATGGGGTGCTGCGCTTACGCGAAAAGCCTGCGCTGCAAATTCAGAGTGTTCCCCCGCGCGCTTGATTCAGGTCACGCGGGGCAAACCAGTGTTAGTGCGCCATCGCGGCAGGCACGCGGGCGCCATAGACGCCCCCCAGCACTGCGCCAAATATGATGTGCAGAATGAGCGTCATCATTGGCGCCATGATGCCGAAGTTCATGCCAAAGATCCCGGCTCCGGCCATTGGCATGACCACGATCATCATGCCCAGCCATGCCGCAACACCGAAGACGATGCCTTTGATAATCGCGCTGCCGCCAGGAATCATGCCGTAGAGCACCGCAAAACCGCCGCCCCAGGCCAGTGTGCCGATCATGAAGTGGGCCAGCCAGCCGACGAGGATGGGTGCTCCCATCATCATGGCAATCATCGCTGCGACATCAAGCTCGGGCATTACGCCCATCATGCCCTTGGCCACCATCATCACCGACAATACGGCCGTCGCTATGAAGCCGGCCAGAAAGCCGTTCTTGAGATTTGTCATTTCTTTGGTCCTTCACAAATGTCGCGGAGCTGTCCTAGCTACCGGACTGTTTTTCTTTGTGAAGCGCGGCAAGAATGCTGTCGATCCGGGCAATGTCGCCGGTATCTGCAACGTCGGCTTCAGCCATGACCAGGCTGCGCGTCGCGCGCAACTGGCCCATGAACCGAGCGCAGCCATTGCACATAGCCAGATGCAGACGAATGCGCAGCCGTTGCCAAAGCCCCAACTCTCCGTCCAGGAAAGCGTCGGCCTGATGGGAAAGGTCGCGGCAGGTCAGCATCATCTTCATCCTTTGTCGTGCTTCACGAATAGAGGACCGCTCAGGCCACGCTTTGTTACAGGGACACCCAAGAAAACTTTCAACTCACAAAATCCAACAATCATCGACCGATCTGGTCAAGCGATTGCCGCAGGCTCAACCGCGCGCGATGCAACAGAACGCGCATGTTGCCGTCCGTGATCCCAAGAATTTCGCAGACCTCTTCGGCATCCAGGTCTTGTTGTCCGCGCAACACCAGAACGGCCCGCTGCGCCGGGGGCAGCTGGTCAATCGCCTCGCTCACATGTTCAAGGATCTGCCGTCCATCGACAATGCGTTCCGGTGTCATTTCGTCCCAGAGTTCCGGCATATCGCGCCAGCGGCCACGGCCATCGAAGGCGTCGTCGAACGGGTCGTCGTCGACCGATGTATCAAGCGAGACGCTGAGTCCGTCGCGTTTTACACGGGTTTTGGCCTTATTGGACAGAATAATGAATATCCACCCCGCCAACGACGAACGCCCCTCGAACCCACCGATATTCCGCAGTACTGCGATCCATGTCTCCTGCGCCACCTCTTCGGCCGAGGCCCGGTTGCGCAGGATCACCGTGGCAAAGCGAACCATGCCTGCATTGTGCCGCCGATACACACCCTCAAAGGCGGCACGGTCCCCCGTGACGAGCCTTTGCAGCAGTTCGGTTTCATTGCTCAGCATGTGGTTCGGGTTTCTGCGGGAGTTGTTGCTGTCCCGACGGGACGGCCCGCAGGATTTCGATTTCGCGCGCCATGTCTTCGGCCAGTGCCGCGACGTCGTCTGCGTGGGATCCCAGATGCAGTTCCAGCCGCAACGCCGAGACATTGGCCTGAAACCTGCGCGCAAGGCGCATCGCATTCGCAGTCGTCGGCAACTCACTTGCGGCTTTGGCACGTTCAAACGTCGCCGCGAATTCCGCGCGCATTTCGGCAAGATAGGCGCGGGTTTGTTCGGCGATCGCAGGATCGGTGCTGAGCGTGTCCACCAGCGTTCTCGTCAACATGCAGGCCTGACGGGTGACATCGTCGGGGGCAAGCCTGCTGTAGGAGCGAATGTGCGCCGCCAACCCTGACAGCGGCGACGCGGCCACCGCCATCTGGGCGCGAAATCCCGCACGCGATCGATTAAAATACCGCTCAAGCGCCAGCAGATACAGGTTTTCCTTGCTGGAAAACGCCGAATAAATGCTTCCCGGCTTCATCTGCAGCGACGTTTCAAGATCCTTGAGCGAGGTCGCATGATACCCCTTGGTCCAAAACAGGAACATCGCTGCGCCCAGGGCTTTGTCCCGGTCGTAGGGAGCGGCTCGTGCCATCATGCGGTGTCTTTCCTTGCAGACAGCGGGTTCATATGGGAAGCGTAGCTAATATTGAGCAATTGCTCAATCCTGCATTTGAACCAGCTGTTCCAGGATGCGCGTGTAGTTTTCGATGCCTTGGGCACCGGACAACAGGTGGCGCTGGTTGAAGATCACCGCCGGAACACCCCGAACCCCCCGCGATGTCCAGAAGGATTCGGCCGCACGGACTTCGTCGGCAAATCGCTGGTCCTCCAGAACCGCCAAAGCCTCGGCGCGGTCCAACCCGATCTCGGCGGCAATATCCGCCAGCACCGCCCGGTCAGACAGGTTCCGGTGATCCGTGAAATGGGCAGCAAACAGCGCCTGCTTTAGATCGTGCTTCCGCCCGCTCAGATCGGCAAAATGCAGCAATTGATGCGCATCAAAAGTGTTGTGCATACGCATGTCCTCGGCAAAACCGAACGCAAAGCCGACTTCGGCGCCGAGCGCGGTCAATTGCGCCTGACTTTCCTTGGACTGCCGGGGCGTGGTGCCGTATTTCTTGGCCAGATGCTCGCGCATGTTCTGGCCCTCGGGGGGCATTTGCGCGTTCAACTCGAACGGGTGCCAATAAATCTCATGCGCTGTGGCCGAAACCTCAAGCGCATTGGCCAGTTGGCGATACCCGATAATGCACCAGGGGCACATCACGTCTGACACAATATCGATGCGGAGTGGCGTTGTCATGATCAATCCTTTCAGACGTGGCCGACGACGCTTCGTTCACCTTGCAGCCAATGCCGCAAATCGTTGACGTCGAAAACAAGCGATGTCAGGTTGTCACCAAAAGCACCGTCAGAAACGTGTCATAGGCTCCGCTTGCCTCGGGACGCGAAATGATCAGGAGCAGGACCAACGGCGTCCAGGTGACGACATGGCCTGCGGAAAGCAGCCTTGAGAACCCGCGTTGTGTCAAGAGCATGACAGTGCCGAATGCACTGCCACCCATCGCCAGCACCGCGACCAGCGGACCCGACGGTAAGAAAAACAGGCTGGCCACGTTGGTGGGCGTAAGAAACACGAGAACCCATACCTTCACCCAATCAGGGAGGGCGACAAAAGAGCGCCAGATCGAAACGAATTTCGGAGCTTGGGCAGCGGGCGTTTGAGACTTGCTACCGTCCTTGGTTTATAGGGAATTCCTGCCTTTTTATCAGCCGCAGGCAGGCGGCCTAACGCTAGGCGCCAGGGCCGCCGAACGGTCAGGCTGCCTTTTCGCCCGCCTTCCAGGCGAATTTTTGGAATACTTTGTCAACCGGCGTCTGGGCAAAGTGGTTGGTGTAGTTGGACATCACTTTTTGCGCCACGCCAAGGATAACTTCCAAGATGTTGCGCTGGGTGAATCCTGCACCGAGGAAGGCATGAGTGTCGGCCTCATCCACAAAGCCCCGGTTGCGCACAACTTGCAGGGTGAAATTGCGCAGCGCTTCAAGCTTGGGCGTGGGCAGCGGTGTTTCATTGCGAAGCGCCTCGATAATGGCGTCATCGACCTTCATCATCTTGGCAATTCCGGTGTGGGCGGGCACGCAGTAGTGGCAATTCTGCTCGACGTTGACGGTCTGCCAGACGACGGTCTTTTCCTCGTCTGTCAAACTGGTCGCCAGAAACTGTTGATGGGCGAAATTATAAACCGCGAGAAGACCCGGCGCATCGGCCATGACCCCATGCAGGCCGGGAATGCGGCCGGTGTTCTTGTACGAAGCCTCCAGCAACGGTTTTGCACCTTCGGGGGCGGTTTCAAGGGTGTGAATGGTGAAGTCGGTCATGGTTCGTCCTTGTTTTCCTGTCGGTTTCGGTCAGATCCGGGCCGGGTCGTTGGATTGCGTATCATCTTTTCGCTCTTGCGGGCTGCCAACTCTGCGACGATGATGCCCTACGCGCCTTTGAGTGATCACTCAATTGGAGAATTGAGTGATCACTCAATTGTGAGCCACATCCAACCTACGCTGCAAGCCACGCAGAACCGCCCCAGGCTTCGGCCAGTACTATAGTATTGCATCTCGATGCTGCTATAATGGGCGTCAATCGGTCGCGATTACGTCTGCACGGGAAGAAATGGATCGTCTTGAAATAGGGGCGCAGCCGGTCGATCGGCGAGTTTTCAATCTGGTTCGGGGCAAAGACAAGTACCATCGGGGTCTAATTCAGGTCGAGTTTTGGTCGCTCGGGCAGGGTGGATTTTACTGTTTTTGTAAAGAATCCACCTCTGGCGGCTGATCGTACAGCGTAACACTCTGTAAACACGAAGTATTATCCAAGTCACTCGCTAAGGTGATTCCGGGAGGATTCACCGGTGAATGTGCCTGTCGCTAGCGAAATGCCGCGCTTCGCCCCCCGCATACAAACGGGGCCGGGGAGAAACCATGCCAAGGGGGGGCTTGAGCGTCGTGCCCGGTCCTAACCGGACCTTCTAGGCGTGTGCCGCGAACGGCAGGAACGAGCCCAAATTTCTGCTTTCTGCAACGCGGCGAATATCGGCTTCCGTAGCTTTGGACAAAACATCCCGACGGAAGCTTTCTGATTTGTGATGGGGTCGCATAACCTTCGTCAGCAGGACGCGTACTACAACAGCTCCGTTACTTTCCGCAGAACGCGCCGAGCAGCATGCCTTCCCCGATACCGAATTCCAGGCATGGCCGCGAAGCCCATTGCAGAAGAGTTGGCTGCCAAGTCGCAAGTTCCTCTGAGATAAGAACCCCATCCCCGTCGGCGTCGTGGACAGCAAAATCATAGAATGCGAGCGCCCGGACTTCTGTGGGCGTCAGGATTTCGTCGCCGTTGTGGTCCGCGCCCTGCAGCATGCCTTTGGCATCCATATCAAGGAGCAAGGCCAGTACATCCTCGCCGTCGCGGGCCTGCGTCGCATTCCGCCAAGCCTTTAGCTCGGCAAGATCGATCCTACCGTCGCCGTCGACGTCCATCCCTGCGAATACGTCGTCGGCTTGCGCCGAAACGGTTTCGATAGAAACCGGCACGCTATCGGTCTCGATGAGGACAAAGCCAAATGGTAGCCGAACGTCTTCGCGTGCCTGCTGCGCCACAGCAGGCACGATCAGAAGGCATAGAGATGCGACCGTTCTTAGTATCAGCCGGATAAACATGGCAGAGTCCTCCTTCACTTTTCTATGATACCCTGATTGTGCCTATGCAACCCGGCGAATTCCAGTTGCCCGAGGTCGGGACACACCATATCTTTGATATCGCGCTTCAAGCGCGATATTTCAAATAATCCTCAAGCTGATATTCACACGTCATGGATATCGTTCTGGTCACCGCGGTCATCGCATCGCTTTTCCTTGTTATCGGCGCGGCAGAGCCGCTCGCCGCGCGTTTGCGCCTGCCCTACAGCGTGATCCTCGCCATTCTCGGC
>JBBKVT010000307.1:0-31166 GCA_037968535.1 Paracoccaceae bacterium | reverse complement strand
ATACGTCGCCTTCGCGCCGGATTTGCGGCACGGCTTCGACGAAACTTTCGGGCACGGCTTTCTGGACATGCGCGCGGCACTGATGCCGATCGGCGGGTCGTTCATGCCGATCGGACGCGGCAAACGTGTTCGGGTGGACCGGCCGATCGTGCTGAGCGGCGGCATGGCAGGCAATGCGCTGAGTCGCCGGCTTGCGGATCATGACATCGCGGTCGTCGATGGTCTTGGCGCGGGGTTCAACCGGTCAGCCAGCATTCTGGCGGCCGATGCGGTCCAGTCCAGCGGACGCGATACTGCGCTGGAACTGTTGACCGGAACTGCCGGCGATCCAATGCAGAACGTCTTCCCGACCTATATCGAAGGCCAGCAATTGGATCTGAGCGTTGGTGACACCCGGATCGCGCTGTTGTTGCCGTCTGACGGTTCCAACCGCAACATCGGGATCTCGGTGCTGCGCGATCTCGGCGACGATCTGCCCGGAGTCAGTCTGGGGCTGACCGCGATGCAAGAGGCTGACAGCTATGTCGGAATCCGGTCGCTGGTCGACGGAACCCGTCTTGGCGGCACACATGTGGCGGCGACGCTGGGGTTGGACCTGCCCATTTCCGGCAGCCACGGGCTGCGGGTGACTGGCACTGTCGGCGTGGCGATGCCCCGGGGCGACATGCCGGCGATGGAAATGTCGACGGTGAATTTCAATGCGATCGGGATGAGCTATGCCGGCCGTGACGTGATGTCCGCAGGCGACCGGATTTCGATCGGTGTCAGCCTGCCTCAAGTGGTGCATTCAGGGGTGGCGAGCGTCGCATTGCCAACCACCCGCAGCATCAGATCCGCGCGGCAGCCGCGCGCCTTCGACCTGCCGTTGGCGCCGGAACAACGTCAGATGGACCTGACGTTCAGCTACGCCCTGCCCGTGTCGCGCAATGCCGAGGTGAGTTTCAGCGCGGTGCGCAGCCTGAACGAGGACCATATCGCCGGACGCAGCGCCACCGGTGCAGGCGTCGGGTTCAGCCTGCGGTTCTAGGCCGCTTTCCATTTGATCGAACAGCCCATCGAGGGCACCTGTTCGCGGGGCCCGTCGCCGGTTTGGGCGACTTGCTGCATCGCGTCGAACAGCTCTCGTTTGGTGTCGGCGCTGGCGGCCTTCTTGCCCGACGCGTCCAGTCTGCCGCGATATTGCAGTTCGCCGCGATTGTTGAACCCAAAGAAATCCGGCGTGCAGACTGCATCATAAGCCTTTGCGACCGCTTGGGTTTCGTCGTGCAGATAGGGGAAGGGGAAGGCCTGTTGTTCGGCCATCACCCGCATTTTTTCAAAGCTGTCGTCGGGATGCGAGTTTGCATCATTGGAACAGATCGCCGCGACGCCGATACCGAGTTTTTGCAGGGCCAGCGCGTCGCGTTTGATCCGGTCGAGCACGGCCAGAACGTAGGGGCAGTGATTGCAGATGAACATGATCAGCGTGCCGTTTTTGCCGGCGATGTCAGCGTAGTAATAGGTCTTGCCGTCAGTGGCGGGCAGGGTAAAGCCGGGGGTTTTCCAGCCGAAATCGCAAAGCGGGGGGATGGTGGCCATGGGATGCTCCTGAATGGTGTCGATCGGCAGTGTGGCGCGATGTCGACCCGGCGGCAAGGGTCGCAGACGCCCGCCCGGACGGGTCCGGACGGGCGGAAACCAAGATATCAACCCGAGTCGAGGCGCTACGTTTAGCGGACGACCCGAATGATCGCGTTCGTCTCGGCATCAACCAGCACATACTGACCGTTCACATTCAGATACCGAAGACCTTCTTGCGGCACTTCATAAGTGGTGATGCCGGTCGGGATTCCCGCACCCACGACGACTTCGCCGTCAAGATAAACGGTTTCGACGGGGTTCTGGGTGATGTAAGTCACCGTCTCTTCGGTGGGTTCGACGGCAGCGGCGCCACCGGCCGCACCCAGAATACCGCCCGCTGCGATGCCGGCGATCGGACCACCAAGCGCATAAGCGGCAAGTGCCCCAAGCGTTCCGCCCGCCGCCGCTGCGACGTTCTGGTCGGATTGAGTTTCGGTGACGTTTTCGACGGTTACGGTTTCAACCGTCACGCCCGCCGGGCGGGTCGTCAGGGCCACGGCATTGTCGTTCACGCCGATTGCGAGATAGTCGGATGATGACCAGCCTGTCGTGCCATTATAGGTCACTTCACACCATGCCGCGCTGTCAATGCAGCGCGATACCGGCACGCTGTCACCGCCGGCGATCACACCGACCACGTCATAGAATGGGCCGGGGCCTGAGCGGATGTTCAGATCGGTGGCTGCAATAGCCTCGACTGATTGTGCGAAAGCCGGGGCAGCGGCGCCGAGGGCGAGGGTCGATACAAGACCAAATGTTACAAGTTTCATTACTTTTACCTTCCAGTTCGCGGCCCCGATTGGGACCGATTTACCTGGAAGAAACGCCTTTGCACCCTCGCCGTTCCGTCATCACACTGTTTCCATTCGAGCGCGCGACAATCCGCCGATCAGTGTATGCCCGGATCAGTTGCGGATGCCGGAGAATCGCAGTTGCCAGTCCTCGCGTTCCTCGTCGGTGATCTTGCGGAAGGTGACTTCGGGCACGGTGAAAGCGTGGCTCGGGGGCAGGGCGGCAAGGGCCGCAGTCACGTCTTCTGGCCAGCTGTCATCCGTCGTTTGCATCGCCTGCAACATCTCTGCCGCAGCATCGGGAATGAAAGGGGCCGAGATTTTGGCGTAGAACGGGATCAGGTTGAGTGACAGGCGGGTGATTGCGGCGGCGCGGTCGGGGTCGGTCTTGTGCACGGTCCAGGGGGCTGCGGCCTGCAGGTATTCGTTGCCAGCGGCCCAAAGCGTGCGAAGTTCGGTCGCGGCCTTGCGGATTTCCATCGCTTCCATGTGGGACTCGTAGGCGCGCAGGCCCTCGGTCAGACGGTCGATGAGGGCGGTTTCCTCGGGGCCATAGCTGCCGCCCTCGGGCACAGCCTCGCCGAATTTCGAACGGCAGAACTTGGTGATCCGGCTGACGAAGTTGCCCAGCACGTCGGCGAGGTCTTTGTTCACGGAAGTCTGGAAGTTCTCCCACGTGAATTCCGAGTCCGAGTTTTCCGGCGCATGGGACAAAAGCCACCAGCGCCAGTAATCGGCGGGCAGGATGGAAAGCGCCTGATCCATGAACACGCCACGACCTTGCGAGGTCGAGAACTGGCCGCCGTCATAATTGAGGTAGTTAAACGATTTGATGTAATCGACCAGCTTCCACGGCTCGTCCGAGCCCATGATCGTGGCGGGGAAAGACAGGGTGTGGAACGGCACGTTGTCCTTGCCCATGAACTGCACGTAGGTCACGTCCTCCGCACCCTTGTCGGTGCGCCACCAGCGTTGCCAGTCCGCTTCGGGTTTGCCTGCGGCATCGGCCCATTCCTTGGTTGCGGCGATGTATTCGATGGGCGCGTCGAACCAGACGTAGAAGACCTTGCCTTCCATGCCGGGCCAGTCCTGATCGCCCTTTTTCACTGGCACACCCCAGTCAAGGTCGCGGGTGATGCCACGGTCGCGCAGCCCATCACCGTCATGCAGCCATTTCTTGGCGATCGAGGTGGTCAGGATCGGCCAGTCTTTTTTGCTGTCGATCCACGCGTCGAGCTTATCCTTGAGCAGCGACTGGCGCAGGTACAGGTGCTTGGTCTCGCGAACCTCCAGATCGGTGGAACCCGAAATGGCGGAGCGTGGGTTGATCAGGTCGGTAGGGTCAAGCTGTTTGGTGCAGTTCTCGCACTGGTCGCCACGGGCCTTTTCGTAGCCGCAGTTCGGGCAGGTGCCCTCGATATAGCGGTCGGGCAGGAAGCGGCCATCGGCGTTGGAATAGACCTGCTTTTCGGTGACTTCCTCGATCAGTCCATTTTCGGCCAGTTTGCCTGCGAAATACTGGGTCAGCGTGCGGTTTTGTGGGCTGGAGGAGCGGCCGAAATGATCGAAGGACAGCCGGAAGCCATCGGAGAGGTCTTTCTGAACCTGCCACATCTCGGCGCAGTACTCGGCCACGGGCTTACCCGCTTTGGCGGCGGCAAGTTCTGCCGGAGTGCCGTGTTCGTCGGTGGCGCAGATGAACATGACCTCGTGGCCGCGGGCGCGCATGTACCGGGCGTAAAGGTCAGCCGGAAGCTGGCTGCCGACAAGGTTGCCCAGATGCTTGATCCCGTTGATGTAAGGGATCGCCGACGTGATGAGGATGCGTGCCATTTTTCGCCCGTTACTGCCGTTCGGCCCACCGTGTAGCGCCGGATCGGGGCGAGGGCCAGAGGTCAGGCGAGGACGAGGCGGATCAGATAAGCGACTGCGCCAAGGGCTGCGACGCTGGCCAGCCAGATGGCGGCGAACCACGCCAGACGGCCGAGAGTCGGGTGCAGGCGCATCAGTGATAGCCCGCGTCAGGGTCGATCTTGCCGCGGAATACCCAGTAGGCGTAGGCGGTATAGGCCAGGATCAGCGGCACGAGGATCACGGTGCCGACCAGCGCGAAGGCAAGGCTCGCGTCTGGTGCTGCGGCTTCCTCGATCGTCAGCGCGGGTGGCACGATATGGGGGTAAAAGCTGATGCCGATGCCAGCGAACGACAGCACGAACAGCGATTGGGCGGCAAGAAACGGGGTCAGGTCACGGTCGTCGCGCAGGCCGGTGATCAGCTTCCAGGCGGCGACGGCCACCAGAAGCGGGACCGGCAGCGCCACTACGATGCCGGGCCAAGAGAACCAGTTCTGGAAATATGCCGGATCCTTGAACGGGGTCAGCAGGCTGACCAGCCCGATGAAGCCAAGTGTGGCAAAGGCGAGGGGTTTCGCGCGTTCCCGCATCCGGTCATGCAGCGGGCCTTCAGTCTTCAGCACCAGCCAGGTCGCGCCCAGAAGCGCATAGCCCACCACAACGGCAACCCCGGTCAGGATCGAGAAGGGCGTCAGCCAATCCCACCATCCCCCCGCATAGGCCCGGCCTTCGACCTTGATCCCCTGCACCAGCGCGCCAAGGGCGATGCCCTGCATCAGGGCCGCGATGGTCGAGCCGCCTGCAAACGCCACGTCCCAGACCGGTTTCCAGCGCTTGGTGCGCCAGCGATATTCGAAGGCGACGCCCCGGAATACGAGTGCCAGCAACATCAGGATGATTGGCATGTAAAGCGCCGGCATGACGACAGCGTAGGCAAGGGGAAACACTGCCAGCAACCCGCCGCCGCCGAGCACCAGCCAGGTTTCGTTGCCGTCCCAGACCGGCGCAACCGAGTTCATCATCACGTTGCGGTCGGATTCGTAAGGGTGGAACGGGAAGAGGATGCCGATCCCCAGGTCGAAGCCGTCGAGCACGACATAGGTCAGCACCGCGAAAGCGATGATGCCAGCCCAGATGAAGGGAAGATCGAATTCCATTTGGCCTCCTATTCGCCCGGCACGGCGGCATCGTGGGTTTGCTGAACGGGAGTGATGCCCGCGGCGCGGGTCGGGCCCTCGTGATCCTCGGGCTGTGCGGATTCTGGCGGTTTCGACATCAGTCGCAGGATATAGAACGTGCCTGCGCCGAAGACGAAGAAATAAACGACGATGAAGGACACAAGCGACGCGCCGACCGCCGGTGCGGCGACCGGAGACAGCGAGTCGGCTGTGCGCAACAGGCCGTAAACGGTGAACGGCTGGCGACCGACCTCGGTCGTGATCCATCCCGCAAGGACGGCAATGAACCCGGACGGTCCCATCAGCATCGCCACGCGGTAAAGCCACGGCGCGTCGTAAAGCCCGCCGCGCCACCGCGCCCAAAGGCTCCATCCGCCGACACCCAGCATCGCGAAGCCAAGCCCGACCATGATGCGGAAGGACCAGAACACGATGGCAACGGGGGGTTCGTCCTGATCTGGAACGGTATCCAGCCCGTCGAGCGGAGCATTGAGATCGTGTTTCAGGATCAGGCTGCCGAGTTTCGGAATTTCAACCGCGTAGTCGATCCGTTTGGCGCCGGGATTCGGGATGCCGAACAGGATCAGCGGCGCTCCGTCAGGGTGGCTTTCGTAGTGGCCTTCCATCGCCATCACCTTGGCTGGCTGGTGTTCGAGCGTGTTGAGGCCGTGAAAATCCCCGGCGCCGATTTGCAGCGGTGTCACGAGCGCCGCCATCCACATCGCCATCGAGAACATCAGCCGCGCGGCCGGATCGGCACGGTCGCGCAACAGGTGCCAGGCGCCAGCCGCGCCGACGACGAAAGCGGTGGTCAGATAGGCGGCCAGCACCATGTGGATCAGCCGATAGGGAAATGACGGGTTAAAAATCGCGGCCCACCAGTCGACGGGCACGAACTGTCCGACATCGTTGATCGCGTATCCTGCCGGGGTCTGCATCCAGGAATTGACCGACAGGATCCAGGTCGCCGAGAGCAGGGTTCCGAAAGCGACCATCGCGGTGGCGAACATGTGCAGCCCGTGGCCGACACGTTCCCGGCCAAAAAGCATGATCCCCAGAAACCCGGCTTCGAGGAAGAAGGCCGAGAGCACTTCGTAGGCCATGAGCGGGCCCAGAACCGGACCAGTCTTGTCGGCAAACACGGCCCAGTTGGTGCCGAACTGGTAGGACATCACGATCCCCGACACGACGCCCATGCCGAAGGCGATGGCGAAGATCTTTTTCCAGTAGTCGAAGAGCGTGCGATAGGCAGTGCGACCGGTCGCCAGCCACATCGCGTTCAACACCGCCAGAAAGCTGGCAAGACCAATCGAGAAGGCCGGAAAGATGATGTGGAACGAGATCGTGAACCCGAATTGGACCCTCGCGAGTGTCTCTGCGCTGAAGCTGTCGAACATCGATCAAGCCTTTCACTTGCCCTTGGATTTAGGGCGTGCAGGGAGCAGGGCAATCGCCGATCTGTGGTCAGATCGTCGCGGTCATGCTCAGCCGCCGTCGCGGCTTCGACCCAGAAGCCTGCCGATCAGGAAGCTGGTTCGGGGCGCGTAAACATAGGCGGTGCGACTGCCCTGCGTCGGCCGGGCGCGCATCCGCACCAGACCGAACACGATCAGCATCGCGTGCGCCGCAGAGATGAACCAGAACATCGCGCCGGGCCCGTAGCTCTCGATCAGTCCCGAGGTGATGTAGGGGCTGGCAATCGCGCCAACCGCGTAGAGGAACATCAACGCGGCCGATAGCTCGACCCGTTCGGAACTGTCTGCGAAATCGTGGGCATGGGCCGCCGAGACCGAGTAGATCGGAAAAGTGGTGAAGCCGAAAATTCCCGCGCCCAGAAAAACCGCTGACGTGCCGCGGGTGGCCAACGCAACCGTTGTGGCGCAGGCAACGAGGGCTGCCGCGGAAATCCAGATCAGCACCCAGCGACGATCGAATTTGTCGGCAAGCCAGCCGGTGGGATACTGTGACAGCGCGCCCCCCAGCACAAACGCGGCAAGGAAAAGCGCGATCTGGTCGGTGGAAAGCCCGACCTCGACACCGTAGATCGGCCCGACCATGCGAAAGGCCGCGGCTGTAAGCCCTGAAACCACGACTCCAGCGGCGGCCAGTGGCGACCGGTCCCAGGCGAGCCGGGGCCGCAGGCGCGGTGCGTCGGGGGTTTCGGGCTGTTCGGCACGGGTCAGCGTCAGCGGCAGCAGTGCTGCGCAGCAGATCAGCGCCAGCAGGTTGTAGGAAACATAGCTGGCCGGTTCCAGCACGCCGATGAAAAGCTGTGCACCCAGCGATCCGAGGATATCGACAAAGCGGTAGACCCCCATCGCCCGGCCGCGCGTCTCGTTCGTCACCTTCGCTTGCAACCAGGCCTCGACGATCGTGTAGCAGCCCGCAATGCAAAAGCCCGACATGATGCGGAACCCGACCCAGGCAAGTGGGTGGATGACCAGCATATGCGCCAGGATCCCGATCGTCCCGATTGCGACAAAAGCGGAAAAGGCGCGCGAGTGGCCGACGGTTCCCATCACGCGCGGTGCCCACCAGCAGCCGATGAAGAACCCGAAGAAATGCGCCGATCCCAGCAGGCCGACCTCGGCCTTGCTAAATCCGATCTCGAGTCCCGAGATCGCGTCGAGCGGACCCAAGCCGCCTCCGCCCAGTTGCAACAGCACGATGGACAGAAACAGGGCAGCGAAGGAAATCAGTAGGCGCATTGTGCCAGCTAGACATCACAGCCCTCGCGCTTGCAAGCCCACAAGCACGCCGAGCGTATGGCAGACGTCTAGCCGCGGA
This sequence comes from Paracoccaceae bacterium, assembly GCA_037968535.1. GTDB lineage: Bacteria > Pseudomonadota > Alphaproteobacteria > Rhodobacterales > Rhodobacteraceae > JAHEAO01. Next base: position 22,937 of record JBBKVT010000307.1, on the reverse strand, counting down.
TCATCCGCCGCAGCGTGGTGTCGCGATGGATGAAATGGCGGTGAAACGCGCCTGCAACATGCACGACTATCACCAGCAGCAGGGCTTTCGTCAGGAACCCGTGGGCAGCGAAGAATACCTTTTCCCAGCGTTCCGAAACCGGCGCGATGGCGGGCAGTGTCACGCGATTGAAGAACACAGTGTCGATGCCAGTGGCGGACGAGGCGATCCAGCCGGCCAGCGGCACCGCCAGCATCAAGCCGTAAAGCGTCGCGTGGCTGATTGCCGCGGATTTCACTTGCCAACCTGGAATGCCGGCGCGGATGCTTGCGGGCGGCGGGGTGATCCGGTGCCACAACAGCCTTGCCAGCACCAGCGCCAGCAAACTCATGCCGATGCTTTTGTGAAATCCGTAAAGCCACAAGGTGTCCAGGCTGGGTTGCAGGTTGGCCAGATAGGTGCCGAACGCCAGCATGCCCAGGATCGCGACGGCCATGATCCAGTGAAATGCCCGGCTGACCCAGCCAAACGAATCGGGGCCGTTGCGGGCCGCCATGTCAGCCTTGCTCCTCGATATAGGCAAGGATGCTCAGCCGCACTTGATCGCCGGCCAGATCCGACCAACCGGTCGCCCCGAATTCAGAGCGGTTCAGCGCGCCGGTTAACTGGATCACCAGATGCGTGAGATCGTTGGGATTAGTGCCGCGCTGTCGGTAAATTTGCGCGGCCAGGGCCATCGGTCGGGTGACGCCGCGCACCGTGATGTCGCCCTCGATCATAGCACCCTCGGATACGGCGCGAACTTTCTTGCTGACGAAGCGGATTTGCGGAAAGTGGCCCGCGTCCAGAATTTTCGGGCCTTTCATCGCCTGGCTGGCAAACGGGAATCCTGCCTCGGCCCCGGTGACATCGACGGCGACATCGACTTGCGAGTTTTCGACCTTCGCGAAGTCAATGGTCAGGTCGGCGCGGGTTACCGGCATCCGGCCGCGAACTTCGTCCTTGCCGAAATCCCATGCGAAGCCCACCGACGACGACTGCTTATCAAGTGCATAATGGCGAGGCGCGGCCCAGGCCGGTGGCGAGCTCAGTATCGCAATCATGAAGATCAGGATCAGTCGCATGGCACCTCACTTGCCGCAGCCTATACTGCCCTGCGTCCCGCGGGTTTCATTTTGTCGTGACCTGAAAATTTGTTCGCAAATGATTGGTGTCCGGATTCAACAAGACAAATTCATATGTTGCAGTATGATCGGGGCGTCGAAACGAAAGGGAGGACCAGATGAAGCACTTACTATTCGCGATTGCACTCGTCTTTGCGCCGATGCTGGCGCAGGCCGAAGGCCAGACGCACCATGTTGCGATCCATGTCGATCAAAACGATCCTCAGGTCATGAACATGGCGTTGAACAACGCCCAGAATGTCGCAAGCTATTACGCATCGCAGGGCGACGAGGTCGTGATCGAGATGGTCGCCTACGGGCCGGGGCTGAACATGCCTGTCGCCGGACAAAGCCCTGTCGCAGATCGGATTTCCGCGATGTCACTGGAATTGGACAACCTGTCCTTTGCCGCCTGCGGCAATACCTTGAATGGCATGGAAACGAAGGCCGGCCACGAGATACCTCTGTTGTCGGAAGCCGCTGTGGTTCCGTCGGGCGTGGTGCGCCTGATCGAGTTGCAGGAACAGGGTTATTCCTACGTAAAGCCCTAGGTTGCATCGCCGGTGGGCGCGGCGCGTGCCGGGTGAATAGGCGCGTGGCGTGTCGGTCGGCCTCTTCCCGCGCATCAAGACAGGATCGACGTTCTCTTAGACCCCTCGCCGCGATGCGAGCGGGTTGCCTTTTCCGTTCTCAGCGTTAGGACCGGTTGAGAAAACGGGGGACGGCATGCGCTACAGGAAATTTGGCCGAACGGGTCTGACGGTCTCAGAGCTTTGTCTCGGATCGATGACATGGGGCAGCCAGAACTCGATGGCCGAGGGACATGCCCAGATCGATAGAGCGCTCGACCATGGCGTGACGTTCATCGACACTGCGGAAATGTATCCGACCAATCCGATCCACGCCGAAACGATTGGCGGAACCGAAGAGGTGATTGGCGAATGGTTCGCCAAGACAGGTCGGCGCGACGATGTGATCCTTGCCACCAAGGTCACCGGCGAAGGGCAGCGGATGGTGCGCAGCGGCGCGCCGATTTCGGCAAGCACCATTCGCCAAGCCGTTGAGGCGTCGCTGAAACGTCTCAGGACCGATGTCATTGATCTTTATCAGCTGCACTGGCCGAACCGGGGTTCGTATCATTTCCGGCAAAGCTGGCGTTTCGATCCGACCGGGCAGGATTCGGCGCTGACGCATGATCACATGATGGATGTGCTTTCAGAAATGCAGCGGCAGGTCGATGCCGGTCGGGTCCGTCACTTCGGGCTGTCGAACGAAAGTGCATGGGGCACAGCGCAGTGGCTGCGGTTGGCCGAGCAGAACGATCTGCCGCGCGTTGTTTCGATTCAGAATGAATATTCACTTCTGTGCCGGGTTTTTGATCTGGATCTGGCAGAGCTTTCGCACCATGAGGATGTCGGGCTTCTGGCGTTTTCGCCGCTGGCATGCGGGTTGCTGTCAGGCAAATACGCGCCAGACCGGACGCCGGGCGGCAGCAGGCGTGCGGTGTCGCCAGAACTTGGCGGGCGCATCACGCCGCGGGTCTGGCCTGCCATCGACGCATATCTGGGTATCGCCGACGAACACGGGCTCGACCCCTGCCAAATGGCGTTGGCCTGGGCGGCGTCGCGACCCTTCATGACTTCGGTGATCTTCGGCGCCACCTCGATGGCGCAGCTGGATACGGCGTTGGGCGCGGCTGATTTGGATCTTTCGCAAGAGGTGATCGCAGCAATCGATTCAGCCCATCGGGCTCATCCAATGCCCTATTAGCAGGCATTTGGTCAACAATCGCTTCTGCGTGTGGCTTTGTCCTTGAATCCTGCAACCTACCCCGCGCAGATAGGGCAGCAAATTCGGGGGCCGAACATGCGATCACTGATGATCGTGCTGGCGCTGCTGGCGCTGATAGCGTGCAAACAGGAACAGCCGGGACTGGACTCGGGCCTTGCGGGATATGATCCGCATCTTGTCGATATCGAGCGCGCGTCCTGCGTTGAAAAAGGCGGGCGGTTCGGGGCCGGGGGAACCGCTGGCTCCTTTCTGTGCTACATGAAAACACGCGATGCGAACAAAAGCTGCACCCGTGCCAGCGATTGTGACGGGTTGTGTCTGGCCCGGTCCCGCACGTGCGCCCCGATCAAACCACTGTTCGGCTGCAACGATGTTCTGGCTGAGAATGGCGCGCTTTCCACCGTCTGTATCGAGTGATGCGGCAATGCCAGCCCCGCGTTTTGATTGACAAGATCTATTCCCTAAACCCGGATTTTAATGTATCACTTTAATGTCAGCGCAGCAGTGTTGCGCTGGATTTTGGGGAAATGATTGGACGAACGGTCTCGTTACTGGGTCGAATGGCCCACGCTTTGTCTTGTTGCAGTCAGCTATGCTGTCTGGGCGGCTGGAACCACCTTCATCGCGGCGTTCTGGTTGCCGTTGGGAATTATTCTGACCGCCCTTGCGATCGCGCTGCATTCCTCGCTGCAACACGAGGTGATCCACGGTCATCCGGTCGCAAATCGGACTTTGGCCCAAGCGTTGGTCTTTCCGTCGATCATTCTTGTCATTCCCTACCTGCGATTTCGCGATACCCACTTGGCGCATCATCAGGATGCACTGCTGACCGATCCCTATGATGATCCCGAATCGAACTATCTGGATCCGGCGGTCTGGGAAAAACTGCCCTGGATTGTGCAGGTCTTGCTCAATTTCAACAATACGCTGATCGGGCGGCTTCTGGTCGGCCCGGCGATTTCGCAGGTCGTGTTCATGCTTGGGGACTGGCGCAAGGCGCGGGACGGCGACAGGTCAGTTCTGCGTGGCTGGTTGTGGCATCTGCCGGCGCTTGTGCCGGTGGTCCTGTGGTTGGTGGTGGTATCGGAAATGCCGCTTTGGGCCTATCTTGTGTCCGCCTATGCGGCGATTTCGATCCTGAAGATCCGCACCTTTCTTGAACATCAGGCGAATGAACGGGCGCGGGGACGGACAGTGGTGATCGAGGATCGCGGAATTCTCGCGTTTCTGTTTCTCAACAACAACCTGCACGTCGTACATCACATGCATCCCAGGGTGCCATGGTACCGCTTGCCCGACATGTACTTCGCAAACCGTCAGCGCTATCTCAAGCGCAACAACGGCTATTGCTATTCATCGTATGGCGAAATTTTCCGACGCTATCTGTTCAAAGCCAAAGACCCTGTCCCGCATCCGATCTGGCGGCGCTAGGCCGGACGTGCAAAACATCCGGGCATGGATGCCTGGATCCCCATCACGATAGCGGCCGCGGCCGCTCAGACCGTTCGGTTCATGCTGCAAAAGCACCTGAAATCGACGGCTTTGACGACGACCGGCGCGACGTTCGCGCGGTTCGTCTATTCGGCGCCACTGGTGGCAGTTCTGATCTGGGTCTATGCGAGTGTCAGCGCGCAGCCGCTGCCCGCGACGCCGAAACTGTTCTGGGCCTATGCGATGGCCGGGGGGATGGCGCAGATATTTGCCACGATGTGCGTGGTGGCTCTGTTCGCCGAACGCAACTTTGCCGTCGGCATCACCTTCAAGAAGACCGAGGTCATCCAGACCGCGATTGTCGGCTATCTGGTGCTGGGCGAAGGGATCAGTCGCGCCGGTATCCTCGCGGTGCTTTTGGGCTTTGTCGGCGTGGTGATCTTGTCTGATCCACCGGGCGGGATCGGGCGTCTGACAACCAGGGTCATCAACAAGGCGGCCGGCCTCGGGCTGCTCTCGGGGGTGTTCTTCGCGATCGCGGCGGTGGGTTACCGCGGCGCGTCTTTGGCGCTGGGTTCGGGCGATGTGGCGATGCGCGCCGGTTTTACGCTGGCAGTTGTAACGGCAAGCCAGACCGCAGCGATGCTGCTTTGGCTGATGTGGCGGGACCGCGCGCAAATCATCGCCGTTGCGCGGGCCTGGCGGATTGCAGGGTTGGTGGGGTTGGCGAGCATGGTTGGCAGTTTCTGCTGGTTCAGCGCCTTCACCCTGAAGAATGCGGCTTATGTGAACGCTCTGGGGCAGGTAGAACTGATCTTCAGCATTGCAGCCTCGGTTCTTTTCTTCAAGGAACGGCTCAGTTTGCGCGAGTTGTCGGGCATGGCAGTTCTTCTGGCGAGCATCCTGCTGCTGGTGGTGTTCATCTGAGCGGGCTGGCACCGCCAAGCCGTTCAAAAAGGCTTTCTTCATCGGAATTGTTGAAAAACGGCACCGAGAGCGGTGGACCGATATGGGGCAGTGTGCCGGCGACTTCTGCCAGCACGACCTCGGTAATGAAGGGCAAGTTGAAGCTGCGGGCTTCGGCCAGAGGGATCCACTGTAGATGCGACAGTTCGTCCGTGGCTGCGCTGAAATCGTCGGGGTCGTTTGCAAGAAAGGCGGCGTCGGCAAGGAAGAAGCGCGCGTCAAAGCGCCGAGGCCGGCCCGGTGGCGTGATCGCGCGAAAGACATAGTGCAGCGCGTCGGCGCGGGGCAGATTGCCGGAAGCAGCGAAGCTCTGCCAGTCGCTCGGCACTTGGTCGGGCCATAAGCCCGGAGCGCCAAGGATCAGGCCCGCTTCCTCCCACAACTCTCGGATCGCGGCCCCGGCAAGGGCCGTTCCCAGATCGCGGTTTGCGCCGATCCGCAGCCGCTCTTCGCAGGTCAACGCCATTGTGGTGGCAAGCGGCACGTGTCCGTCTTCAGGGTCAACCGCGCCGCCGGGAAACACGAACTTGTTGGGCATGAACGCGGCCTTCGCACCCCGCTGACCCATCAGGATCCTCGGCCGGGTCGCAGCGTCACGCACCAGAATGATGGTTGCAGCATCGCGGATCGGAGTCTGGGTCATCGGCAGTCCTTCACCCAAGGCGGCAGGCGTTCAGGCGAAGCCGTGCATCCGCCTTGCCCATTGAAAGGCCACCATCAACCCCTTGAGCCTGGGCAAGAGATACAGCGACAGCGCGACGCAGCCAATCGCGAAAACCGTGAACAGCACCATTGGTTCAGGACGGAATGTCGTGAAAGCGATAAGGATCGACGGCGCCATGATATGACCGACGATCAGGATCGTGAGATAGGCTGGCCCGTCATCGGCCCGGTGGTGAAACATCTCCTGGCCGCAGACAGCACATTCGTCACGCACCTCCAGGTAACCCTTCAGCATCGGCCCGGACCCGCAGTTCGGGCACCTCCGTCGCCAGCCGCGAAGCATCGCGGGGCGGAGGGCCCTGTCTTCTGGTTGGATTGTCTGATCTATCATCATCTGCAATATCGCACCTTTCATCGCCGCATCCCAAGTGTAACCATTGTGGGGCCGGATATAAGATGCGGATGCGTCCTTGCGGCGCGATGTCGCAAACCTTTCCCAAAAAAAATCCACCTGATCGCGACGGAAATCCGTGTCTGCCGCGTTTTATATCCAGAACGTGGCGGCAGGCTGCCGCCGTGACAGGAACATCACAGCAGGAGTTGACGATGAAGAAAGTACTTTTGGCAGGCCTCGCATTCAGCGCGATCTCGGCGGGCGCATTTGGATGGGCGCAGGCGCAAGGCCGCAGCGAAGGCCCGATGGCCGGAATGGGTCCGATGGGCGGAATGGACGCGAGGCCTACATTCCAGGACCTCGATACCGATGGCGACGGCAGCATCACGATCGCCGAAATGAAGGCTCGCTCTGCCGCACGGTTTGCGGAAAGCGATACCGACGGCGACGGCAAACTGACCGCGGACGAACTGACCGCCGCCATGGCCGCCCGCGCTGCGGAACGCGCGGCCACGGCGATGGCGCGGATGATCGAATGGCGCGACACCGATGGCGACGGCGCGCTGAGCCAGGCCGAGATGTCCGGTGATCTTGGTCCGCGCATCTTCATGAACCTCGACGCCGATGACGACGGAAAGATTTCGGCCGAGGAGTTTTCCGCGATGCAGGGGCGTGCCCGGATGGGACCGTCGGACGAGGGCGGTTACGGTCGGGGCGAAAATCGCGGCTGGGACGATGAGCATGAAAGTGGTGACCACATGCCCCACGGTTGGCGGTTGTTTGGTAACCGGGGCTAGCGACGTGTGCGGGCGGCGGATCGGCCGCCGCCCGCCACGATTGTCGGACGCGCTGAAACGGGATAACAGCACGGATAATGACGATGCCGTTCGACGCAATGACCGAGCTATCCGACGAGGCCTTGCTGGTCGCCTTTGGCAATGGCGATCGCGTTGCGGCTCAGGTGCTGACGCAGCGGCTGGTGCCCCGCGTCCTGCGCTATGCCAGTCGTCTGCTGCACAATCATTCCGAGGCAGAGGACGTGTCGCAAGAGGCGATGATGCGGCTCTGGCGGATTGCCCCAGACTGGCGGCAGGGCGAAGCGAAGGTGACGACCTGGCTCTACCGCGTGGTAACCAATCTTTGCACCGACCGGATGCGGCGGCGGCGGTGGGTGGATCTCGACACCATCCCCGAACCGCCGGACAACGTCGCCAGTGTACAGTCGAGGCTGGAGGATGGTGAGCGGTTGGACGCCCTGAATGCCGCGTTGCAGGCTCTGCCGGCGCGGCAGCGTCAAGCGGTGGTGTTGCGGCATATCGAAGGGATGGCGAACCCTGAAATCGCCGAAGTGATGGACATGAGCGTGGAGGCGGTCGAAAGTCTGACCGCGCGGGGGAAACGGGCGTTGCGCGACACTTTGGCGGCGCGACGCGAGGAGTTGGGATATGGCTAAGTCTGAAATAGGGTCAGGGACGCGGTCTGATCTGGAAGATCTGCTTGATTTGGCGGCAGGTGCCAGCCCCGTGCCATCGGAGGCGCTTCTCGCACGGGTCCTGGCGGATGCCGATGCGGCGCTGGCCCTTCGTCGGGCCACGCCTGCTGTCGTGAAAGTCGACGGATCCGGTTTGTTCAGCCGTATCGCTGCCGCATTGGGCGGTTGGCCTGCACTGGCCGGTCTGGCCTCGGCAACGATCGTGGGGATCTGGTTCGGTTACACCCAACCTGCCGGGATCGATGGCGTCGCCGCCGGGCTTTTTTCAAGTGACGCCAGCTTCGATCTGGGGGATCTCATGCCGGAATATGACATTGTGCTGGCCGGAGGATGAACCATGACTGAAACACCGGTCGCACCGCAACAGGGCCTCGCGCGCTGGAGCAAGATTGTGCTGTTCACTTCTCTCGCGCTGAACCTTCTGGTCATCGGGCTGGTTGCCGGCATGATCTTGAGACATGGCGGGGACGGCAGGCAACCGCCGTTGCGGGATCTGGGATATGGCCCGTTCGGCGCGGCGCTGTCCGGGCCCGACAGAACTGCCCTTGCTGTCGGGATGATGGGGCGCGCGGGCGATCTGCAGAGTAACCGCGAAGATCTGCGACAGCAGTTTCGCGAGATGCTGGCGATCCTTCGCACGCGGCCATTCGATGCCCCAGCCTTGGAGTCTCTGGTTGACCGGCAGCGCGCCAAGCTGGCCGAGCGTCAGGCGATCGGACAGCGGTTGCTGCTGGACCGGATCGAAGCGATGACCGAAGACGAGCGTTTTGCCTTTGCCGACCGCCTCGAACTAAATCTTCGACACGGCGACCACGATCGCCGTCGCTAGAGCGTCGCGCGCTGGCCTGAAGCTAATGCGACGTTCCGAGTTTTGCCATGCGGCGCTATTTGCTCCGAAAACCAGTTCCGGCTTTTCGGATTGCGCTTTAGGCGGCGGTGGGTCCGAAACGCACCTGATTGCGTCCCTTGGATTTTGACCACAGAAGCGCCTGATCGGCGCAATCGACCAGCGTGTCCACGGTGTCGGACGAACGATCGGGCAATCCGCCAATCGCGACGCCAATACTCAGCGTGACCTGCAACGGGTCCGCCCGACCAGGCAAGTCGACACAGGTTTGACCGATCACCGCGCGCAACCGTTCGGCAGCGACCTGGGCCGCGGCAAGATCGGTATCCGGCATCGCGACCAGAAATTCCTCGCCACCCACGCGGGCAACGAGATCGACGCTGCGCAGATTGTCTTTGATGCGGCGCGCGACCTCGCGCAGGACCGCGTCACCTGCGAAATGGCCGTGCCGGTCATTGACCGTCTTGAACCGGTCGATGTCGAGAACCATCACGGCGAACGGACGGCCCTCGGTTGCTGCACGCGCGGCGATCCGCGCCAGTTGCGGCAACGCGTAGCGGCGGTTGAACAACCCTGTAAGCGGATCGACCATCGCCAGTTTCAGCCCATCCTCGACGGTGGCCCGCAGCCGGTCGGCGTCTGCCTTCCGGTCAAGCTGGCGACGCAGACGAAGCGCCATTTCGGTGCCGCCGCAGCTTGCCGCAAGCACGTCGTCCGCCCCCATGTCGAGTGCTGCGATGGTGCTGTAGAGATCGGCGTCGTCGTGCACCACGACGATAGCGGAATGCCGGGTTTGGGCACGGCTGCGAAGCTCTGCCAGAAGAATTAGCCCGCTTGCCCCCGATTTGAGACTTGCCGGGATCATCAGAAGATCCGGCCCGCGCTGCGAATGACCAATCGCGTCGAGCAGTTGTTCGTAGGGCACGACCTCGATGTCGGCGGAGATGTTCGCTTCAATGGATCGCCGCCAGCCAAGCGCGATGTCGGGACGCTTGGCCACAAGCATGATCCGCTCCGCGCGCGCAAAAGGCAGGGCGGCTTCGGCAAACCCAAGGCGGGTCGCGGTACCTTCACGCAATTTCAGTTCTTCGCTGAGCGCACGCGACCGGATCAGGTTGCGGACTCTGGCAAGCAGGACCATTTCGTCCAACGGCTTGGGCAGGAATTCTTCGGCCCCGGCCCGAAGAGCGGCCAGCCGCGTGTCGGTATCGGTGCGGGCCGATACGATGATCACCGGAATGTCAGTGGTGGCGGGGTTGTTACGGATCTTGCGGCACAGGGTAATGCCATCAATATCGGGTAAGTCGATATCGAGGATGATCAGGTCCGGCAGGTCGTCCGTCAACGCGTCGAGTACGGCCGTCCCCGTTCCAGCCTGCGTGACGCCGTACGACGCTGCCGAAAGCTTGACCTTCAGGATGATACGGTTGGTCGAAACCTCGTCCGCGATCAGAATGCGTCCGGTCATGAGACCCCTTGAGTTTAAGTCGAATGTGACTGGTCTCGGTCATCATTGTTTGAGATTGGTTAAAAAGAGGTTTCATTATTAAGGAGAATGTTCCGAATGCGGCAAGATTACGCCGAGACGATTGCGATCCGAGCGGTCGCTTGGATCGCAGGGAATGAAGAGATGCTACCGATATTCCTTGGCGCGACCGGCGCATCGGCCGATGACTTGCGCGCGCGGTTGGCAGAACCGGACTTCCTTGGCTCGGTTCTGGATTTTCTGATGATGGACGACCGCTGGGTAGCGGCGTTCTGCGACGCGTCGAACCTGGCATATGATCAGATCATGCCGGCGCGGCAGGTGTTGCCCGGTGGCGGTCAGATGAACTGGACCTGAACCTCTAGAGGCGCGGCAGAGCCACACCCTCGCCAGCGCGGATCCGGGCAAGCAGATGGCGAAGCAGGACGCTTTCGCCGTCGTCAAGGCGTTCTTCCATTACAAGGTTGTTGTGCTGGGCAAGAGGGGTGCCCTGTTGCAGAAGTTTCCGCCCGCTTGGTGTCAGCTGCACTGTGGTCATTCGACGATCCTGTCGTCCGATCTGCCGTTCGATCAGGCCCGCCGTTTCCATTTGCCGCAATGCGCGCGATGTCGCGGTGCGGTCGATCCCAACAAAATCGGCTATCGCGGAAGGTTGGATCAGTGCTTCGTTGCCGACGGCCAAAAGAACGCACCAGGTAATTCGGGTCAGGCCCAGCTGCTTCAGTCCTTCGTCAAGGCGGCGTTCTTGAAGTCGGGCAGCAACTGACAACTGGTAGCCGAGGGAGTCGTGCAAGCGGTATCGGTTCGGGTCGGTCATGATGAACTGTGTCGACCACTCGGAGGCCCCTGTCAACGCGCGCGAAGCTGTGGCATGACGATCTGGGCAGGGAAAGGATCAGCGATGCGCGCCAAGGCGGTACTGTTTGACAAGGATGGCACGCTGTTCGATTTCCAGAAAAGCTGGGCGGGCTGGATTGGCCAGGAAGTTCAGCAACTTTCCGGCGGCGATACAGTCTTGATGGCAGAGATTGCGGCTGCGGTGGGCTATGATGCGGTTGCCGGTCTCATCCTGCCTCACAGCCCTGCGATCGCGGGCACCGAACGCGACGTCGCACAACTATTGCTGCCCTATATGCCCGGAGCACGGCTGGAAGATCTTATTTCACATCTGCAGCAGACGGCGGCAAGTCTGGTTCCCGTCGAGGTGATGCCGCTGGTTCCTTTCCTGGCCGGGCTGGCCGCGATGGATCTGTACCTGGGGCTGGCCACCAACGACAGTGAAAGTGCGGCGCGCAAGCATCTGCGTCATCATGGTGTGGTCGATATGTTCGACTTTGTGGCGGGCTACGACAGCGGCCACGGGGCCAAACCGGATCCCGGCATGTGCGCGGCTTTTGCCCGCGGGTGCCGTCTTTTGCCGAACCAGGTCGTGATGGTGGGCGATAGCCGCCATGACCTTGATGCAGGACGGGCCGCGGGAATGCAGACCGTCGCGGTGCTGACCGGAGTTGCGACGTATGATGATCTGCACAACCATGCAGATGTGGTAATGCCGGATATTGGGCATCTCGCGGGATGGATTTCCGGGCGAGACAGTTAACGCCATAAAATCAACGTTTTAGGCCGGTCTGCAAAGCGACTGCAAAGCGTCGGCAAAGTGTATGGCAGGGTGTATGGCATTTGGTCGGTTAACAGGGCGCGCGGTGGGTTGGTCAGTCGGAAGAGCGGCAATCCCGAGGCATATGTGGAAGCCTTCGAAACTTTCACCGTGGCTTGCACAGCTTGTCATGGGTTCAACCGGTCCAGTGGCGGACGATTCCGCTATGCAAAAGACGAACAGACCGACGTGCCGAATGGAATCTCGGGCGGTGCTTCGAAGTTTGCACCGATAGCGAATGTCCGCTTCGTTCCGCCGGGCGGTCTTTCCGCTTCGCGCCCAATCATCGCAATTCGCCCTTCCGCCACCGGAAAACGACATCGCCCGTCGCATTCTGCGCCGAATAGCCGGCCTCTTTCGGGTTTCCCTTGAGCGAACAAGGAGGCATCCATGAACGACGATCCACATCGCAGGAAACGCTCGGGCGGGCGATCGGGGAATGTCCGTCGTTCCAGCCCGAATGTGATCGAGCAGATGCCGTGGCGCGTGCCGGTCAATACTGATCGCCCCACCGAACCCCTGACCGAAGAGGGCGTACATGCGATCCATGACGGGGCAATGCGGATTCTGGAAGAGATCGGCATCGAGTTCCTGAACGACGAAAGCCTGGCGATCCTGAAGGATGCGGGATGCACGGTGAACGAGACCAACGTGCGGATGGGCCGGGATTTCGTGATGGAGATGATGGCCCGCGCGCCGTCACAATTCGACATCACGCCGCGCAACCCGGATCGCAAGATCACCATCGGCGGCAAGCACATGGTGTTCGTCAATGTCTCATCGCCGCCGAACTACTGGGATCTGGAAACCGGCAAGATGCCCGGCACCCGCGCCCACTGCGCCAATCTGTTGAGACTGACGCAGTACTTCAATTGCATCCATGTCGCGGGCGGCTACCCTGTCGAACCGGTCGACGTGCATGCAAGTGTGCGCCATCTCGATGTGCTTTATGACAAGCTCACCCTCACGGACAAGGTGGCGCATGCCTATAGCCTCGGCAAGGAGCGGGTCGAGGACGTAATGGAAATGGTCCGCATCGCGGGCGGTCTGACCGACGACGAGTTCGAGGCCAGTCCGCGGATGTATACCAACATCAACTCAACCTCGCCCTTGAAGCACGACACGCCGATGCTGGATGGCTACATGCGCTGCGTGCGGCGCGGGCAGGCGACGGTGGTGACCCCGTTCACGCTGGCAGGGGCGATGGCGCCGGTGACGATGGCAGGTGCGGTGGCGCAGTCGATTGCCGAAGGGCTTTGCACCATCGCGATGGCGCAGTGGATGAAGCCCGGGGCGCCCTCGGCCTTTGGAACATTCACCTCGAATGTCGACATGAAGTCCGGTGCCCCCGCGTTCGGCACACCGGAATACATGCGCGCGACGCAGATGACCGGGCAATTGGCGCGGTTTTATGGGTTGCCTCTGCGGTCATCGGGCGTCTGTGCGGCGAACGTGCCGGATGGGCAAGCGATGTGGGAGACTTCGAACTCGCTCTGGGCGGGCGTGCAGTCCGGGACCAACATGGTTTACCACGCAGCGGGCTGGCTGGAAGGCGGACTGATTGCATCGCCAGAGAAGTTCATCATGGATTGTGAAATCCTGCAGCAGATTCAGCGTTATTTCGAGCCTGCAACCTATGCAACCGGCCCGGATGACATCGCGTTGGACGCGATCCGAGAGGTCGGCCATGATGGCCATTTCTTCGGCATACAGCACACCCAGGATCGTTACGAACAGGCGTTTTACCAACCGTTCCTGAGCGATTGGCGCAATTATGAAGCGTGGCAGTTGTCGGGTTCGATGTGGACTGCAGAACGCGCGCATCGAATGTTCAAGGACATCATCAACAGCTTCGAGCCGCCGCCGATGGACGATGCGATCCGCGAAGAGCTTGCCGAGTTCGTCGCTCGTCGAAAGGCCGAGGGCGGCGCGCCGACTGATTTCTAATCGTGGATGCAATCAGTGGCGCCGCGATGCGCCACGGGCTAACCTTCGCCAAAAGGCGGGGGCAAGAGTATGAGTTTTGCAGCTATGACACGTGCTTCGGCGGATCGGTTGCAGATGGCCGCGATGGGCGCGGTCGCCGGGCTGGCGTGCTGGATTCTGGTCGACGTTCTGCCCGACGCCTTCAATGACGATCGTGTGGTGTTGTTTCTGGCGGCCTTCGGCGGGGCTTTCTTTGCAGCCTTGCTGGCAGCGTCTGGACCGCTTTCGGCTGCTCGGGCCGCTGCGGTCGGATTGGCAGTTTCGTTGTTGCCCGCGCTGTTGCTGCTTTGGGCCAGCTTTCGGTTTGAAACCGTTCAGGACTATCTTGAAACCGGGCATCCTTTGGTCGCTTTCGCGATCCTCGTGGCATTGCCGGTGCCGTTTCTGATTGCGGCCCTCGGCCCGATACGCGATTGGCGCGATTACCCGGAACTGTTTGACCAGTCGTGGAACGTCGTCGTGCGTTACGTTGCGGCCTGGCTTTTCACCGGGCTTTTCTGGTTGGTCGTCGTCCTGTCGAACGAACTCTTCAACGTGATCGGGTTGAAGATTCTCGAAGACCTGTGGGAAATCGAGCCCGTGCCGTTTGTGGTCACCGGCCTTGTTCTGGGACTCGCGTTGGCAGTGGTCAATGAATTGTCGGACTATGTCTCGCCCTATCTCGCATTGCGGCTGCTGCGGTTATTGCTGCCGGTCGTTCTTGTGGTTGTTGTGGTCTTCATCGTCATGGTGCCGGTCCGGGGGCTTTCCGGGCTTTTTGGCAGTCTCTCGGCTGCAGGCATCCTGATGGCCATGGCCACTGGCGCAATCACATTGGTCAGCACTGCGATCGACCAATCGGATGAAGAAGCGGTATCAATGCCGTTCATGCGGTTGGCCAGTCAGGCCCTCGCGCTGACTCTGCCGGTGCTCGCCGGGTTGGCCGTGTACGCAATCTGGATGCGGGTGGGGCAATACGGCTGGTCGCCGGACCGGCTGGCTGCGGCTTGTGTTGCCGGAGTCGTGCTACTTTACGCGCTGCTTTACGCGCTGGCGGTAGGGCGTCGGGTGCGCTGGATGGCGTCGATTCGCGCCGCCAACACTTATCTGGCGCTGCTGGTGATCGCGGTTGCGGCGGTCTGGCTGACCCCGCTGATGAATGCGCAGCGGATATCGGCCGCGGATCAACTTGAGCGCTTCGCGGATGGCCGGACCAGCCTGGACGATCTGGACCTATGGACCATCGGCAAGACCTGGGGCAAGGCTGGCACTGCCGTTGTGCCGCGTTTCGCCGATGTGGCGCGCGACGGTCAGTCGATCATCGGCGAACAACTGGCAGCGCTGGACAAGGCGAGCGATCGCTATGTCTACGAGCAGTTGCTGAGCGGTCCCGGCTCTGACCGGATGCGCGAATTCCTGTCGCTGGTGCAGGTTCGCCCGCTTGGCACTGCGGTACCCGACGGCATGTTCGGTCAAGCCGGTGCACCCGCCGACTGGATCAGCTCTTGTGGACTGCGCACCGCGGCGGGCAATCCCGGCTGTGTGATCCTGTTTGCCGATCTGCTGCCCGAGGCCGAGGGAGACGAGGCGTTTCTGGTCACCAAGCAGCCTGCCGACTGGGTACGAGCCGAAATGTGGCGCAGGTCCGTGGACGGCCAGTGGATCAATCAAGGATTGCCGGTCCGCATTGCCGGACCCGAGGCGCCAATCAACTCGGATGCCGTGATCGACCAGATCATCGAGGGCCAGTTCGAACTGGAAACTTATAGCATCCCGACAATTCGCTTCGGCGAGACGCATTTCATGATGTTGCCCTGATTTTTGCCGATTGTTAACGTCGCGCGACTAGCCTGAGCCGGCAAATAACGGAGGTTCGGATGCACGGGCTAGTGAACCGATCAATCCAGTGTTTTCTGAGTGACACGTACGGTGCTGAGGTCTGGACGGACGTTGCGGACGGCGCAGCACTTGGCTTCGACAGGTTCGAGGCGCTGCTCAGCTATGACGACGCACTGACCAGCCGCGTTCTTCTGTCGGCTGCGGATCGACTGGAAAAGTCGGTCGAGGTGCTGCTCGAGGATCTGGGGACATATCTTGTGTCAAATGCAGGATCGGACGGTCTGCGTCGGCTGTTGCGTTTCGGCGGCGTGAGCTTTGTGGATTTTCTGCATTCGCTAAGCGAACTGGAAGATCGTGTCCGCCTTGCAATGCCGGACCTGGCGATGCCAGTTCTTTCTATCGATGACCACGCCAACGGGCATTTCACCTTGAACTGTCAGTTTGAGCATGCCGGATTTGGCCCGGTCATCGTTGGAATGCTGCGCGCCATGGCCGATGACTACGGTGCGCTTGTGGTTCTGCACCATCAAGAAACCGACACCGGATGCGATGAGATCCGGATCGACCTGCTGGACGCTGGCTTTTCGAATGGTCGGTCGTTTGCACTGGGCGTCCCGGCGGCATGACATGAACGCAACGACTGACATCACGAATCTGTCGGCGTCAGCGCTTGATCGCTTGATGCCGATGCATTTGATCGTTTCGCCTGCGGGGCTGGTGATCCGAACGGGCCCGACATTAGCCAAGCTATTGCCAAGTTCCGGCGCCGAAGGCGGCGATCTTTTCGATCTGATGGAAGTGGTGCGGCCGACGCGGGTCTGCTGCATCGCCGACCTCTGCGCGGACGGCGGTGCAGCATTGCATCTGCGGCTGCGTGACCACCCCCGAACTCGGTTCAAGGGGCTCGCGGTGCAATTGCCCGGTTCGGGCGGGTATTTGGTGAACCTGTCATTTGGGATCGCCGTCGCGGATGCCGTCCGCGATCACACACTGACGCAATCGGATTTCGCGGACACCGACCTGACGGTCGAGATGCTGTATCTGATCGAGGCAAAGACCGCGGTGATGAATGAATCGCGCAATCTCAACCTGCGACTGCAAAGCGCCCGGATCGACGCCGAGGAGAAAGCCTTCACCGATACGCTGACCGGCCTCAGGAATCGTCGCGCCATGGATCATGTCTTGGCGTGTTTGTTGGGCCAGGGTGCGCGGTTCGCGCTCATGCACCTCGATCTCGACTATTTCAAGGATGTGAATGACAGCTTCGGCCATGCGGCAGGCGACCGGGTGCTTCAAGTGGTTGCCAGTGTACTGATCGCCGAGACCCGAAGCGCCGATACCGTTGCCCGGATCGGCGGCGATGAATTCGTCATCATTTTCGACCGACAGGAGGATCCGTCCGCGCTGACGGCCATCGCAGAGCGGATCATCGAGCGGCTTGAGCAACCAATAGCGGTCAGCGATCGTTCCTGCCGGATTTCAGGCAGCGCCGGAATTGTGATCAGTACCCACTACGTCAGCCCGACGGCAGATCTGATGTTGGCTGACGCCGACGCCGCGCTTTACGCCTCGAAACATGACGGTCGCGGATGCGTCACACTGGGCGAAGGCCTGCCGGCGGCAGCGAGCGATCGCGCGAAACCGAGCGAGCGTTCTGCCTGACGCCAAGAGCGCCCATGATCAGTAGGTGGCGCGCCCTCCGGACAGATCGAAGACCGCGCCGGTGGTAAAACTGTTTTCGGCCGAAGCGAGCCAAGCGATCATCGCGGCCGCCTCATTCAGTTCCAAAAACCGACCGCGCGGGATTTTCGAGAGCATGTAATCGATATGCTCCTGACTCATCTGGTCGAATATCCGGGTTCGGGCTGCCGCCGGTGTCACGCAATTGACCGAGATATCCACATCCGCCATTTCCTTGCCAAGCGATTTGGTCAGACCGATGACCCCCGCTTTGGACGCGGAATAGGCTGCGGCATTGGGATTGCCTTCTTTTCCCGCAACCGACGCAATGTTGACGATACGTCCGTAGTTCTGCGCTCGCATCCCACGCGCGACGACTCGATTGACGTGAAACGTGCCCAATAGGTTGACCTCGACGATTTGGCGAAACTCATCGACCGGATAATCCATCAACGGGCCGTTCGAGCCGGCGATTCCGGCCGAGTTGACCAATGCGTCGATCCGTCCGCATTGCGCAATCGTGTCGTCATGGGCCCGTTCCACGCTGTCCCAGTCCGCGACATCGACCGCAACAGCGGTGGCGCCACGCCCGAGGCTGGTCGCAGTTGCCTCGGCCAGCGTCAGGTCCCGGTCCCACAGCACCACCCGCGCGCCGCTTTCACAAAGCCGTTCGGCGACAGCCGCGCCGATGCCCTGTGCTCCGCCAGTCACGACCACGACCTGCCCCACAAAGTTCAGTTGGTTCATGTCTTCCGCCCGATCCAGTTGATGACGGCATGAAATGACCGCTGCCCTGGACGATACGTCAAGGGGCAAAAGCATCAAGCCGAAAGGGTCCGTGGATCGACCAATACCGCCTGGCCCACGCATTGCTTGCCGCTGTCGACCGAACGCCTTACATCGGCGAAGCCAGAAAAGGGGACAGAGTCCATGACCGCGCGAGACACCAATGCCCGAGAGGACCGGCCCACGAGCAAGAGAATAGGCGCTCTGGCCGGACTTTGGGGCTTCGTCCAGCCGTACCGTGGCATGATGGCCCTCGCTGGTGCCGCACTGGTCCTTACGGCAGCGATATCTCTGGTTCTGCCCCTAGCGGTGCGCCGGGTCGTGGATGGATTCGAGACGTCGGCTGCAGAACTGCTGGACAAGTATTTCTTCGCGGCGCTTGCCATCGCGGGTGCCTTGGCGCTGGGAACGGGGCTGCGCTACTACCTTGTCACGCGACTGGGCGAGCGCGTCGTGGCCGATATCCGCAAGGCGGTGTTTGACCGGATGATAGCGATGAGCCCGGCCTTCTACGAAAAGATAATGACGGGCGAGGTTCTGAGCCGGATCACCACCGACACCACATTGATCCTGTCGGTGATCGGATCTTCGGTTTCGGTCGCGCTGCGCAATGTGCTGATCTTCGCGGGCGGCCTTATGCTGATGCTGTTCACCTCAGTCAAATTGACCAGTCTGGTATTGTTGATTGTTCCCGCAGTTATTGTGCCGATCATCGTTCTGGGGCGGCGGTTGCGCGTTCTGAGCCGGGAAAATCAGGATTGGATCGCGGCCTCGTCGGGCAACGCGTCCGAGGCACTGCTGTCCGCGCAGACGGTGCAGGCCTTCACGCATGAGGCCGCCAGCCGCAAGACTTTTGGCGATGTGACCGAGAAAAGCTTTGATGCAGCGCTGAAACGCATTGCCACACGCGCGACGATGACCGTCATCATTATCGCGCTGATCTTCGCGGGTGTGGTTGGTGTGCTCTGGATCGGCGCGCATGACGTTCGGGCGGAAAAGATGACGGTCGGCGGGCTGGTGCAATTCGTCATCTACGCGATCATGGTAGCAGGAGCTGCCGCTGCCTTGTCGGAGGTGTGGGGCGAACTGCAAAGGGCAGCCGGGGCGACTGAACGCCTTGTGGAGCTGCTGAATTCGGCAGATGACGTCCGAGACCCCGGCAGTCCAAAGCGGCCGGAAAAGATCGCCGGCGCGATCGAGTTCGACCACGTGACCTTTCGCTATCCCGCCCGTCCCGAAATTTCAGCGCTCGACAATATCAGCTTTCGGGTCGAGCCCGGCGAGACCATCGCGCTGGTCGGCCCGTCGGGTGCCGGCAAGTCGACGATCATTCAGTTGTTGCAGCGGTTTTATGATCCGACAGACGGCGTGGTGCGTGTCGATGGCCTCGATCTGCGCCAGCGGTCGCGCGACGAGTTCCGCCGTCACATTGCGCTCGTGCCGCAAGATCCGGTGATTTTCGGCACCACTGCGCGTGAGAATATCCGCTTCGGTCGACCCGACGCCACCGATGCAGAGGTCGAGACCGCAGCAACGGCTGCCGCTGCACATGATTTTCTGAGCGCCCTTCCTGATGGCTACGAAACTTACGTCGGCGAACGCGGTGTCATGCTGTCGGGCGGCCAGAAACAGCGGATCGCCATAGCCCGCGCGATCCTGCGTGATGCGCCCATACTTCTGCTGGATGAAGCGACGAGTGCGCTTGATGCCGAAAGCGAACAGTTGGTGCAGCGCGCTGTCGAGGCAATGGCGCGTGACCGCACGACGCTGATCGTGGCGCATCGGCTGGCAACAGTGAAGAAAGCTGATCGAATTCTGGTGTTCGAGGACGGTCGCATCGTGGCCGAAGGCGCGCACGACGCCCTCGTGTCTCAGGGCGGTCTTTACGCCCGCCTGGCGCGGCTGCAATTCACCGCAGGCAGTGAAGCCGCGTGAATTCCGAAGCCAGTGAACTGCGCCGGGCGTGATCCGAGGCTTGCGGCACGATTGATTTCCGCACATCCTGTTCCTGAAAAGGTCAAAAGCCTGCAAAGGGCATCGGGAGGAGATCATGGTGGTTTTTGCGTCGCGAGCCGACATCACAGCAATCGAACAAGAGATGCCGTGGGAAAAGCGAAACGTCCCTTCGACCATGTATCGGTTTGTTTCGGAAACCGCCCAAAAGCACGGCGAACGAAATGCGATTACATTTCAGCTGTTCTCGGACGACAAGGCCCCGGCCGAGACGCTGACCTGGCGTGAATTTCTTGAAAAGGTAACGCAGGCAGCGAACCTGTTTCGCGAGCTTGGCATTGGCGAAACCGATGTCGTGGCCTACGTCCTTCCGAATTGCAACGAGACGGCGATTACCTTGATCGGCGGCACGATTGCCGGGATCGCCTGCCCGATCAACCCGTTGTTGGAACCTGAACAGATCAGTTCGATCCTGCGAGAAACCAACGCCAAAGTCGTGGTGACGCTGAAGGCGTTTCCCAAGACCGACGTGGCGCAAAAAGTTGCCGAAGCGGTTGGTCATGCGCCGAATGTGCGGACCGTGCTGGAGGTGGACCTTTTGCGCTACCTGACGCCGCCGAAAAGCTGGATCGTGCCGCTGGTGCGGCCCAGAAACGCGGCCACGCACACCGCCAAAGTTCGAAGCTTCTCGCGCGAAATGGCACGCCAGCCGAAGACTTTGCAATTTGAAGACAGCAAAGGTGACCGGGTTGCCGCCTTTTTCCACACTGGCGGCACGACAGGCATGCCAAAAGTCGCGCAGCACAAATATTCCGGCATGATCTATAACGGTTGGCTGGGGCACACTCTGTTGTTTTCCGAAACCGATAACATCATCTGTCCGCTGCCGCTTTTTCATGTTTTCGCCTGCCATGTTATCTTGATGGCGATGGTTGCGTCAGGGGCACATGTTGTATTTCCGACCCCTGCCGGATATCGCGGCGACGGTGTGTTCGACAATTTCTGGAAGCTGGTCGAGCGCTGGAAAATCACATTCATCATTACCGTACCCACAGCGATTTCAGCGCTGATGCAGCGCGAGGTCAATGCAGATGTCTCGTCCGTCAAGACCGCGTTCTCTGGCTCGTCACCGCTACCGGTAGAGCTGTTCAAGCGGTTCGAGAAAGCCACCGGAGTCACCATCGTCGAGGGTTACGGCCTGACGGAGGCGACCTGCCTTGTCTCGGTAAACCCGGTCGCGGGGCCAAAGAAGATCGGATCAATCGGCGTGCCGCTGGCTTATACGAAGGTGCGCATCCTTGATTGCAACGCCGACGGCAGCATAAAGAAAGAAATGGATGTGGACGAAATCGGCGAGATTTGCGTCAGCAATCCGGGCGTATTTCCTGGTCGGACCTATGTTGAGCCGGACCGAAACAAGGGGCTTTTCGCAGACGATATCTATCTGCGAACCGGCGACCTTGGTCGGATTGATGCCGACGGCTATCTTTGGATCACCGGCCGCGCAAAGGACCTGATCATCAGGGGTGGTCACAACATCGATCCAGCCGTCATTGAAGAGGCTCTGGCCGGCCATGACGCGGTCGCGATGGTGGGTGCGATCGGCCAACCCGACAGTTTTGCGGGGGAATTGCCCTGCGTCTATGTCGAGGTGATAAAGGACGCGAAAGTCAGCGAGAAACAATTGCTGGATTACGCGATCCGTCACATTCCGGAACGCGCGGCGCAACCCAAGCATCTCGAAATTATTGCCGAGATGCCGAAAACAGCAGTCGGCAAGATCCTCAAGAACGATTTGCGCAAAATGGCGATCGCAAGGGTCTACAACGAAGCGTTGTCAAAAGCGGGCATTCCAGCCGAGGTCGCCGAGGTTTACGAGGACAAGAAACGAGGTCTGGTTGCGAAAATCCGCAAGACCGGCGAGGTAGACGACGCCCAGCTATCCGCACTTCTGGGAGAGTTCACCCGGCCATGGCAAGTGAGCACCTGATCAATGCTCTGAATTTGAGGTCGTATTTGCTTCAAATGCCGAATTTCATCATTCCGTAAGTCACTCTGGTCATTCTGGTGCAAGGCAGGGTTGAAAGCCCCAGTGCTGACGCCCACGCGCCTCATCCCTGCCATAAAAGGCAGGCTCCATAACAGGACGAGGAGGAGGACTTCAATGATCATCGCGTTTCTCGCAGTAGGTGTACTCTTTGGTTCGGTAGCGGGCTCGATCGCCTTGATTTCAGGCGGGTCCCTGCTCTTGGCGCTTGCGGTCTACAGCGGCGTTGGCGTCGGTGCAGCGATAGTTGCGATAGCCCTGATTTTACTCGTCTCAGGATTTCGCAACGCCCGCAACGTTTGGTCCGAAGCCGAGGTGAAGCGCGGTCCCCTTTCGGCGTGATTTGACGTCTCGCGTCAGGTGCGGCTGCAATTGGATCGTTCACTCCAATCTGCGAACAGGTCCTTCGGAACACGCACGCATATTTCAGCAGGATCAAGCTGGTCTTTCCGCCATTGCCCGGTTGACTTTGGCGGTTGCAATTCGTCTCCCCATTGGACACCTGGACACCTGGACACCTGGACACCTGGACACCTGGACACCATGTACGGCAAGTTATCGGGATGTCATGTAACTTCCACAATGCGGTTCCACGAATAACTGACAGGAAAATTGCGGCCGAGAAGGCGACTATCATGTCACATTCAAGGCGTTTCTTCTGCGGTTGGCTGCGCAATGAGGGAGTGCGTGTTTATGTGCCCATAGTCCAGAAATCTGCGATCAACGAAGGTGTTGAACTGTGGTCAGATCGCCGTATCAAAAAATTGCAAAACGTGCGTTTTGGCGAACAGCCGTTGA
>JBBKVT010000306.1:0-2609 GCA_037968535.1 Paracoccaceae bacterium | reverse complement strand
TGACAATAACCGGAGTGGGAAACACGCCCAATATGGCAAGAACCTGGGGCGCTCGCATTGACTCAGATCAGTGTCTGTTGCGGCGCGTCTTTGTATACTCTTATGAAGTATTCCACACAGGCTGGTGCGTGCTGGTCGGCTGCCGGCGACAGACAAACAATGAGGCTCCGTTTGACATCCACAAGCGCAGATCAGACATCGGGCGACGGCGCTATCCGCGCCGGGACCGGCGCAGATGTGGGTGACCCTGACCTGCCCGGTGGGACGGAGACGAATTTCCCGAACGCCCAGGACGACCCATTGGCGTCCTCCGATCAACGCGTCCCCTCTGACGGCGTCGTGCATGCCGTCCGGGGGGCGGTCGTGGATGTCGTCTTTGCCGGGTCCGACCTGCCACCGATCAATTCTGCCCTGGTCGTGAAATGGGACCGGCCAACCGACCTCACTCTCGAAGTCCACAGCCACCTCGATCAGAAGACAATACGCGCGGTGGCGTTCCAATCCACCGCGGGCCTCGCCCGTGGCGTTTCGGTTCATGCCAGTGGCGAGCCGGTTACCGTGCCTGTGGGCAAAGCCGTCCTTGGGCGGCTTCTGGATGTCGTGGGTAACCCGCAGGACGACGGGCCTGCCCTTCCTGACGATACACCACGACGGTCGATCCACGCGCTGCCACCGCTTCTGAAATCCCAGACTGGCGCCACCGATGTGTTCGAGACGGGGATCAAGGTGATCGACCTGCTGACGCCGATGGCGCAGGGCGGCAAGGCCGCGATGTTCGGCGGCGCAGGCGTGGGCAAGACCGTTCTGGTGATGGAACTGATCCGCGCCATGGTCGAAAAATACGAAGGCACTTCGGTCTTCGCGGGCGTTGGTGAGAGATCACGCGAGGGGCATGAGCTGCTGACCGAAATGCAGGACTCGGGCGTGCTGGACCGCACCGTGCTGGTCTACGGTCAGATGAACGAGCCACCCGGAGCGCGCTGGCGGGCTCCGCTGACAGCCTTGACGATTTCAGAATATTTCCGCGACCAGAAGCACAAGAACGTCCTTCTTCTGATGGATAACGTGTTCCGCTTTGTTCAGGCCGGGGCCGAGGTATCGAGCCTTCTGGGCCGTCTTCCCTCGCGCGTGGGCTACCAGCCAACGCTGGCGACCGAAGTGGCGGGGCTGCAAGAGCGCATCGCCTCCGTGGCAGGCTCTGCCGTGACCGCCATTCAGGCGGTCTATGTGCCTGCCGACGATTTCACCGACCCCGCGGTGACCACGATTTCCGGCCATATGGATTGCGTCATCATGCTGTCGCGAGCCCAAGCCGCCGAGGGGTTCTATCCGGCGATCGACCCTTTGGGCTCGTCCTCGATGTTGCTCGATCCGCTGGTTGTTGGCGACGACCACTACCGTACCGCCGAAGCCGTCCGTCAGGCTCTGGCAAGGTTCCGCGAGTTGACCGACATCATTTCGCTCCTGGGGGTCGAGGAACTGGGCACCGCCGACCGCCTGATCGTGAAGCGCGCACGACGGTTGCAGCGGTTCCTGACCCAGCCGTTCATGGTGACAGAGGCCTTTACCGGCACACCGGGGGCCAGCGTGCCGCTTGCCGAGACCTTGTCGGGGTGCCGCGCCATACTGGACGGCGAGGCCGACGAGTGGTCCGAAAGCTCGCTCTACATGGTCGGCACGCTGGAGGACGCAAGAAAGAAAGAGGCCGCCGCAAATGCCTCGGACGCCACCGACGCCGAGGCCGCGGCATGAGATTGCGGATCGTGACCCCCCTGTCCGTCGTTGTGGACGAGGATGCCGACAGCTTGCGGGCCGAGGACGCCAGCGGCAGCTTCGGCATTCGACCCGGCCACGCTCCGTTCCTGACCGCGCTCGCGGTTTCCATCCTCAGTTGGAAGACCGCCGGGGCAGAACGGTTCTGCGCCCTGCGCGGCGGGATGCTGACCGTGACCGCCGGCAGCACCGTCGCCATCGCCACCCGCGAGGCTGTGGCCGGCGACGATCTGGCCACGCTGGACGCGCAGGTCCTGACCCGGTTCCAGACCGACGCCGACGAAGAACGGGTTGAGCATGTCGAGACGATGCGTCTGCAATTGCATGCCATCCGCCGCATGATCAGCCGGTTGAGTCCGGGCTCGGGCAAAGGAGAATTCCGATGACCGAAGATCCCTCGGAAGCCCCCGAAACCGATCCGCTGGTCGAGGAGATCCGCCGGGCCTCCGCGCGACGGGACCGCTGGCTGCGCGAGGGTGACATGTCCGTCGGCCGCCGTCTGGCACAGATCGGCGTGCTTGGCTGGATCTTCGTGGTGCCGACTCTGGCCGGCCTGTTCTTCGGGCGCTGGCTGGATACGCAGTTTTCGTCGGGCATCTTCTGGAGCGCGCCCTTAATGCTGCTCGGGCTGTGCATCGGCGGTTGGACCGCATGGAAATGGATGAACGCGCGATGATCGACCTCTCCACACTCTCGCTGTTCGTCATCCTTCCGATTTGTTTTCTGGGCGGGCTCTTCATCGGATATGGCTATTTCAGCGCTCTTCGCGAAACAACCAATCTGATCGTCAGCGGGGGTCAACCCCTTTGGGCGATCGCGCTGACCTTGGGGCGCAT
>JBBKVT010000305.1:0-4587 GCA_037968535.1 Paracoccaceae bacterium | reverse complement strand
CATGGTTTGGCTGCGATGATGATGGGTGCGCAGGCAACGCCGCCGGTTATTGCCCCAGGCAATCCGGGGACGGCGCTGTATGAGCTGCAAGAAGTCTCGACGCCGAATGTCGGCAATGTGCCTGGTCTGAAATCGGTAAGTCTTGCCCTGCGAGCCGGTCAAATCGTCGGCCTAGCCGGGGTGTCTGGCAACGGTCAGGCAGCCATGGCCGAACTGGTTGGAGGACTGCGGTCGCCGTCCGAGGGGCATATCGTCCTGAACGGCGCCCGGTTGCTGAAATGGACGCCGCGTTTAGCGGTGCAAAATGGGATCGCCCGCATCCCCGAAGATCGTCACAAGACCGGGACGATTTCTGATTTTGACCTCACCGAGAATGCAATTCTCGAGCGCTATAGCGAAGTGCCTTTTAGCAAGAACGGCTGGCTGAACTGGCGTAAATCCCGCGACTTCGCCGAAGCGATCATCGACAAATACGACGTGCGTTGCCCCGGCGCGGACACACGTATCCGATTGTTATCAGGCGGCAATATGCAAAAGCTGATCCTTGGCCGCGTGTTGGAGGCCCGTCCGAAAATCATACTGGCCAACCAACCCGTGCGCGGCCTCGACATCGGGGCGGTCAATTATGTTCACAGCCAACTGCTGGAAGCCCGCGATCGTGGAGCCGCGGTTCTTTTGATTTCCGAAGATCTCGATGAAATTATCGAATTGTCCGACATAATCTATGTCATTGCCAAGGGGCGCCTTTCGCCAGCCTTCGAGCGGGGCGAGAAAAGCCCGGCTGAGCTTGGGATATGGATGGCCGGTCAGGGATATGAGGCGCAGGTAAGCCGTGCGTCTTGAGCCGATCAGAAACGCGACACTGACGCGCAACGTGCTGCCGATCGCACTCGCCCTTGTGACGACAATCGCGATCGCCTCGCTGCTGGCCATGGTCGCGGGCGCAAACCCGTTCTCGGTGCTCGGGCTGATCCTGAAGGGCGCGTTCGGCTCTAAATTTGCAATTCTCGAAACCCTCAATCGCGCGACGCCCTTGATTTTCACCGGCCTTGCCGTCGCCGTCGCCTTTCGCGCAAAGTTCTGGAACATCGGGGCCGAGGCGCAGCTTTACGCAGGCGCGCTGATGACGGTTCTTTTGGGCACAGGTGTCCTGCCCTGGCCCAGCTTTGCGATTCTGCCGATGCTCGCCCTTGCCTCGATCCTTGCCGGGGCCGTTCTTCTACTGGTGCCCGCCTTGCTCAAGACCCGCTTTGGCGTGGACGAAGTGGTGACGACGCTGCTGTTCAATTTCATCTTTCTGCTGTTCATCTCGATGTTGCTGGAAGGCCCGCTGAAAGACCCGATGGGTATGGGCTGGCCAAAATCCGCGCGAGTCATCCCTGAAGCCCGCCTTCCTCGCATTGTCGAGGGCCTGCGTCTGCATTGGGGGTTCGGGGTCGCCATCATCTCGGCGGTTTCGATCTGGATCATCCAGACGCGTAGCACGTTGGGCTATGAAATGCGCGCGGTGGGTCTGAACAAGGAGGCGGCCGCTTTCGCGGGCATTTCCGTCAATATGGTTCTGGTCAAGACCGCGCTTTTGTCCGGTGGGCTTGCCGCTCTGGCCGGGTTTTCCGAAGTGGCGGGATTGAAGGGCAGCCTGACGCTCGATCTGTCCCCCGGTTTTGGCTACACCGGCATCATCGTCGCAATGTTGGCGCTTCTGAATCCGCTGGGAGTCATTGTCGCGGCCATGTTCGTGGCCGGCATCTTTGTCGGCGCTGATAGCATGAGCCGCGCCGCCGATGTGCCCACATATCTGGCGGACATCATGCTTGCGACCGCTCTGCTTCTCGTGGTCCTGGCGATCATGCTGACCCGCTTTCGCGTCGTGCGGGACTAGCCATGGAAATCCTCGATATCCTGTTCACCGCCAGCTTCTGGGCCGCCGCCATCCGCATCGCCACCCCGTTGATCTTTGCAACCTTGGGAGAACTGATATGCGAGCGCGCCGGGGTTCTGAACCTCGGCATCGAAGGCATTATGGTCGCCGGTGCTTTCGCCGGATGGATGGCCGTCTATTCGGGCACGGGGCTTTGGGGCGGGGTCTGCGTGGCGATGATCGTCGGCATGCTGTTTGGCCTGCTGCACAGCGTTTTGACCGTGCCCTTCGGACTTTCGCAGCACGTGGTTGGACTGGGTGTCACTCTGCTTGCGACATCGACTACTTACTACGCTTACCGCCTGGCTTTGCCTGAAGTCACCAGCCCGCCAAAAATCGCGGCATTCCAACCATTCGAGATACCGGTTTTGTCCGACATTCCACTTCTTGGCCCGGCGCTGTTTTCGCAGACACCGTTTACCTATCTGGCGTTCGTGCTGGTGCTGGTAGTCTCGCTGGTCCTGTACCGGACCCCAATGGGCCTTGCCGTGCGGGCCGCGGGTGAAAACCCCGCCTCGGTCGCGGCGCAGGGCCTATCCGTCACGACAATCCGGATGGGCGCAGTCATTGTGGGCAGCGGTTTCATGGCGATGGGCGGCGCGTTTCTGACGATGTCCGCCTTCGACAGCTTCTTCTTCGAGATGGTCAACGGGCGCGGCTGGATTTGCATCGCGCTTGTCGTGTTCGGCTCGTGGAAGCCTGGAAAAGCATTGCTGGGAGCAATATTGTTCGCGGCCTTCGATGCACTTCAGATCCGCGTGCAACAAACCAGTTTCGGCTCCGCGTTTCCGTACCAGATATTCCTGATGATGCCCTATGTCCTGTCCATCCTTGCGCTCGTCGCAATGTCGCGACGCGCGGAAGTTCCCGCCGCCCTTATGGTAGCGTTCAACAAAGGAGAGCGCTGATGTTTGACCTGATCATCAAAGGCGGCACATTGCCCGATGGGCAAGTAAGCGATATCGGCATCAAACGCGGCAGGATTTCGGCGATCGACGTGCTGGATGGTGCTGAGGCCGGGCAGGTCATCGTCGCGACGGGTGATCTTGTCAGCCCACCATTTGTGGATCCGCATTTTCATATGGACGCGACCCTTTCCTACGGCCTGCCGCGCATCAACGCGTCGGGGACGTTGCTTGAGGGTATCGGCCTCTGGGGCGAACTCAAACAGGTCATGACCCAGGAAGACGTCGTCGCCCGTGCTTTGCAATATTGCGATTGGGCGGCAAGCATGGGGCTTTTGGCCATCCGAAGTCACGTCGACACCTGTGATGACCGCCTGCTTGGCGTCGAGGCTTTGCTGCAAGTCAGAGAGCAAGTCAAAGACTACATCGAGCTGCAACTTGTCGCGTTCCCGCAAGATGGTTTTTACCGCGACCCGACCGCCCGCGCGAACACCATTCGCGCCTTGGACATGGGCGTGGACGTGGTCGGCGGGATACCGCATTTCGAGCGGACCATGGCAGCCGGCGCGGCATCGGTGAAAGAATTGTGCGAGATTGCGGTCGCGCGGGGATTGCAGGTCGATATGCATTGCGATGAAACCGACGACCCGCATTCGCGCCATATCGAAACACTGGCGCACGAAACCCAGCGCCTGGGTCTTCAAGGGCGGGTTGCCGGGTCGCATCTGACGTCGATGCATTCGATGGATAACTACTATGCTTCCAAACTGCTGCCGCTGATTGCTGAGGCGCAAATCAACGTGATTCCAAATCCGTTGATCAACATCGTCCTTCAAGGTCGGCATGACACATACCCAAAACGACGCGGTCTGACCCGGGTCAAAGAGATGCTGGCGATGGGCATTAACGTTGGATGGGGGCAGGATTGCGTACTCGATCCCTGGTATTCTCTGGGCACCGCCGACATGCTCGATGTTGCCTTCATGGGTCTGCATGTGGCGCAAATGACCAGCCCAAGCGAGATGCGGACCTGCTTTGATATGGTGACAGTAAATAATGCCAGAACGCTTGGATTGACGGACTACGGACTTTTCGTCGGCGCGAAGGCGTCGCTGGTCATTTTGGACGCAGGCGACCCAATCGAAGCTCTGAGGTTAAGGGCCAACCGACTCTGCGTCGTCGCCAACGGACGCGTGATCAGCCAAACTCCGCGCGCGGACGCGGCGCTAAGGCTCGAAGGGCGACCGGCATCGGTGCGCAGACGGCACTCAGTCAGTGCGGAGCAGGAAACTTCAGAACCGCGGCGTTGAGATCGACACGGAGGAGGTCGGATGCAGACTTTCGCGCTGTTTTGGTCCATTTGCCGACCGCTTCTGGTGCGGTGATCGCCCCGCTCTGCGTGTCCGCGGTAAGTGACCATTGGTAAGACGTCCGACCTGGGGGAATAACCATTCCAACATGCGCGGGTACGAATTCGACGCCCGCGCGCGATTTACTACCGGGTTCGACTTGCGCCGTATCCCGGCGCGCGCAGCAGTCGCCTCAACGGGATTACGTTGCACCCACCTTTTGAAAGCGAATGTCAGCCCGGACTTTCGCTGCTTTCCACCGACCGATACCTACACCCACGTTTCCGTCTAGGCCTATTCAACCGGGATCATCAGGTGGGCATAGGGCGTCCCCGGCCACATCACATAGGGTTGTGACGGGTCGGGATCGGCATCGGTCGGATAGCCCACCATCAGGTCACCCGCGTTCATG
>JBBKVT010000304.1:0-41023 GCA_037968535.1 Paracoccaceae bacterium | reverse complement strand
GGGATCAGGATGCTGAAGAGCATGCCCAATGTGCTTAACGTGCTGCCGTTGAAGGGGATCGAGAAGCCAAGCCCGATCGCCATCGCAAAAAGCCAATGCAGCAAGACGATGCAGATCAGGGCGCGGTTGCGCCGGACCAGCCCGGACATCGGGTTAGGGCGCCACGTCGTGTTCGCTTCCATGGCCATCTCAGTGCTCCTGGCGTTGCGGCCGAGGTATTTGGCGATCATGACGATGATTGGACGCAATCGGTCATTTTTGATGACCGCTCATCGCCCCGGTATCGCGCCACGCTTGACCCCCGCACCTTCCCAGTTGTCTATCGCCGCGATGGCCTGATCGGCGGTTTCGACGAACCGGAACAGTTTCAGATCCTGATCCGAGATCGTCCCGGCGTCGGCAAGCGCCTCCCAGTTGATGATCTTGCGCCAGAATGCCTCGCCAAACAGCAGGAAGGGGATCTGCTCCATCCGGCCGGTCTGGATCAGGGTCAGCGCCTCGAACATCTCATCAAGCGTGCCGAAGCCGCCGGGGAAGATCGCGATCGCCTTCGCACGCATCAGGAAATGCATCTTCCGGATCCCGAAATAGTGAAAGTTGAAGCACAGGTCCGGCGTGACATACTCGTTCGGCGCCTGTTCATGCGGCAATACGATGTTCAGCCCGACCGACACCCCGCCGGCATCGGCAGCACCCCGATTGCCGGCTTCCATTACGCCCGGACCGCCGCCGGTCACGATGACATGGTGCCGATGTCCGCTGTCGACCGAGCGCAGCGTCATCAGCCGCGCAAACTCTCGGGCTTCGTCGTAATATTTCGACAGTTCCGCCAGTGTCTCGGTCCGCGCCGTGTCCTTGTGCGCGGGTTCGGGGATCCGCGCACCGCCGAACAGCACGACCGTGGATTCGACGCCGTATTCCGTCATCAGCATTTCCGGCTTCAGCAGTTCGAGTTGCAGCCGCACCGGCCGCAATTCGTCGCGACACAGGAAATCGGTATCGTCGAAAGCCAGCCGATACGCCTTAGACCGGGTCTGCGGCGTGTCCGGAATGTCCTTGGCGGTTTCACGATCCTGATGCGAATCCCGGAAGGGATGCGCGCGGCGTTCGTCTTTCATAAGGTGCTCCTGATTGCGCGTGTCGGTTCGAGGCACTATAGCCTCGCGAGACCCGATACCACATGTGAAATAGGAGAGAGCCATGACTGACGCCCGTCTGCAAGCCGCCGTCGAAGCCGCCTGGGATGACCGCGATGGGATCACACCGGCGACCACCGGCCCGACCCGCGACGCGATCGAGGATACGCTGAACGCGCTCGACAGCGGCACGCTACGGGTGGCGGAAAAGCAGGCGAGCGGTGACTGGACCGTCAACCAATGGGCAAAAAAGGCGGTGCTGCTTGGGTTCCGCATCAAGGACATGGAGGCACAGTCAGGCGGTCCGCAGGGCGGCGGCTGGTGGGACAAGGTGGACAGCAAGTTCGCCGGATGGGGAGCCGATGATTGGACATCCGCCGGGTTTCGGGCCGTGCCGACCTCTATCGTCCGCAAATCAGCCTATATCGCACCGGGTGTTATCCTGATGCCATCGTTCGTCAACCTTGGCGCCTATGTCGACAGCGGCACCATGGTCGATACCTGGGCGACCGTCGGCAGTTGCGCGCAGATCGGCAGGAATGTGCACCTGTCGGGCGGCGTCGGTATCGGCGGCGTGCTGGAGCCGATGCAGGCCGGTCCGACGATCATCGAGGACAACTGTTTCATCGGTGCCCGGTCGGAAGTGGTCGAGGGCTGCATCGTCCGCGAAGGCTCGGTCCTGGGGATGGGCGTGTTCATCGGAAAGTCCACAAAGATCGTCGATCGCGAGACCGGCGAGGTCAGTTATGGCGAGGTGCCGCCCTATTCCGTCGTGGTTGCCGGTTCGATGCCCTCGAAGAACAATATCAGTCTCTATTGCGCGGTTATCGTGAAGCGGGTCGATGAAAAGACGCGGTCCAAGACAGCCATCAATGATCTTTTGCGGTATTGACCTGAACACAGTTAGAATGCGGCACGATCAACTAACACCCTGAAGGGGAGATGAAGTATGGGTATCGGAATTATAGGCGCGATCATCGTGGGTGGACTGGCAGGCTGGATTGCCAGCATGATAATGAAAGCGGACACTGGTTTGTTAGCCAACATCGCGCTTGGCATTGTGGGTGCGGTGTTGTTGAACATCGTGCTGGGTTTGATGGGGTTCTATGCCGCCGACGCGTGGCTGCCGCAGCTTGTCGTCGGTCTGATCGGCGCCTGCATCCTGATCTGGGGTTACCGGGCCATGAAGAAAACCTGACAGCTTTTCACGGACGCTGTCGCAACCATTCTTACCGAGGCACTGGGCAATGGTCCGGTGCCTCGTTTCGCTTGAGGAACTGATGCCAAAATCGGAAAGTCGCCAACGGGTCTACACTCTGCTTGTCGAGGTCGGTCGCAAGGATGGCGACGGTCTGCCCAAGACGGCCACCGGCGCTGCGCTGATGTGCTATGCCTCCGGCGTCGACGAAGCGGAAGCGGTGCGTGAAACCGTTGCGATCCTGAAACAGGCCGAAATGGCGCCGCTGGATGTGTCGGGCTATGGCACATTAGAGGAACGGCTGGCCGAGGGCCATGACATCAGTGACGAAGAACAGGCGCTTATGCAGCGCGCGCTGGACGAGAATTCGGTGATCGTAGCGCAGATGACACCGTTTTACGACAAGGCCTGACGACGGCGCGAGGGCCAGCGCGGCGACCAGAAACCGTGCCTATGTAAGGGTTTGGGACGCTATTGGCGCACATCGACAGGTGCAGGATTGTTCCAAGAGCCTCGCCGTTGGTGGGCCACTGGGGGGGCGGATAGTCGGCGTGTTCACTGTTTTGCGTCCAGCCAAGTTGATGGAGCGCACAGAACCGTCGGGTCAGGCGCTCAGGGCGCTCAGCAGAGATGCGGCTTCGTATTGCCGAAGGCTGCGCGCCAAAGTCTGCGCATGACGGGGAAGCGTGACGGCGGGCAGCTCGCCCAGTGCTGTCCTGCGAACAAGACCCGCCGCATTCGCAAGCTGTCCGATATAAAGACTCTCCGCCCAGGTTCCGCCGACGTCCAGACATTCGTGGCTATCGAGCAGGATCTGGTAGTATGTCACGGTTGGTAGTTCGGTCTCATAGCGTGCAGAATGCAGGCTTGTGAGGTTCTCGGCTCTGACCAGCACCGTATCAGTACCAAACAGATATTCCGCATCGGAGCCGGTGATGAAAATGCCCTGACTCTGCGCCACCACGATGTCGCGAGCCAGCCCGAAGAACGGCGCGCGCAGGCGGATCGGGGTAAAATGGCCAACGGCCGGCATCTCTGTCCGGGTGATCCAGCGGATTGGCTTTGGGCCGTTGTCCGCCGTCAGAACCATATCCCCCAGCGCCAGTCGCTCGACGGGCCGATAGCCTTCGGTCGTCGCCACCGGACAGCCGCGGCTGAGCCCTGAATTCAGGCAAATCGGCGCCGCATGGTCGGCAATCGCCAAGCAGATCACGCCGCGGTCGACCCGGGTATTGCGCCCGATCGACACGATGTCGCGCAGGTCGGACAGCGGCAGCGGAACTGGCCGTTCAATCCTGGCGTGGTGAACGGAAAACCGGTCGAGGTTCTGGACAGTCAGGTGAGCGGTGCGGGCAATGGCATCCCAAGTGTAACTGACCCTGACGCGCGCGCCTTCGACGAAATCCGCGCCCGAAACGGAAAGCGAATACGTGACGCCACCCTGGACGACAGCCAGCGAAATTGTCTGCGAAGCGTCCAGTCGCAAACTGAAACGGCGCTTCCAACCTACGTCTGATTTGAACAAAATCAACGGCGCCGACCTGTTATCGACGGACGGAAGCTCGGTCTCCAGCATCACCGTGCCGCGCACCAGAAGAGTGTCCGCATCCAGCCGGCCATTGATGACATCGAACGCCATGTTTGGCTGCGGCGTTCGCGCGCCAAATCCAGGCGGGAACGGGTTAATTCCTAGCCAGGTCATTCGTCGCGATCCTTCGGGGCGATTGTTTGCATCTTCATGTCATGCCGCCAATCGCGATGCGCGCAGCGCCACTGCTTCGAAGTTGCGCAGGCCACGGCGGGCGGCCGGGCCGTAGCCTGATCCGGTTTGAGGGTCTAATTCAGGGAATATGAGGCTTATTTCGTCGATAACCGCGGCGTCAAAGGATTTGGTCGTCTGCGGGCCGGGCAGGAAACTTTCGGTGGCCAGCCCCTCGGACCAGACAACCTGATGCCGGTCGAACAGGATGTGCACGTAGGTCACGCTTTCGCAGTCCTGCGGGCGGATGCTGCAGTCGTTGACCAGATCCTTGGCGGCGACCAGCACCTCGGTCTCGCCAAACATCAGTTCTGCAAACGTGTCCCGGATCATAACGCGATGTTGCGGCGACAACAGCAGCGCGCCGTGGTCGCCAAGTGCCCCCGGCTCGAACCGGATCGGGGCCAGCTTGCCCAAGCCGCACACCTCGCGCTGGCCGATCCAGCGGATTGGCTGCGGTCCATCATCTACGGTAACCACCAGATCGCCGGGGTGCAGCGATTCCACCGCGACATCGCCCACCGGGGTGCGGATCAGCGTGCCGGCTACGAAACAGGGCACCGTATCGACGGTGACAAAGCCGACATCAGTCTGTCCGGCAGAGTTCTGGATCTTGTAGGTAAAGCTGACGGTTTCCGCATCGAGATCAGTCTGGATCGTGAACGTGCCGTCCGCATTCAGGGTCACGACCTGCCCGGTCGGCAGGGTCACGGTGCTGCCGACCGTCACCGCCACGCCGTTGATCTGTGTAATGGTCAGCGTGCCGGCCGCCGCATTGTAGTCGTTCGCCAAAACATCGACGGTCTTGGTGCCACCAATCCCAATCGTGACATCGTCGTCCCTTGCGATCAGCACGGTCTGAACGCTGTCCCCTGCGATCAGCAGGCTGGAATCGTAGTTTGAATCGACCACATCCGCGATGCCGATGCGGATCGAGTTGACGACGCCGGGATTGACCGGAATGGTCAGCGTCATTGTCACCGTGAACCCGTCCATCTCGGTGTTGAACTGGTCTAGGGTGTTGTCTTTATAGAGGTTGATGTTGTTGGTCTGATTGACGTTGCCGACGCTGGTCTTGCCATTGCCCACGCTTAGCGGAACATGAGTGCCATTAATCCAGACACCGACCACGTCGTTGTAGACAGAGGCGGAGTATTCCGGGAACTCATCAGACGAGAAGACGAACTGCATCGTCATCGTGTCGCCGGTCGGGGTGAAATCAATGTCCAGATATGCCGCATCATAGGTAGACGCGCCGGCAATCGCGTTGAACATGGCGTTGTTATTTGGGCCCGAAGTATTGGTCGACGTGTTTGTCGACTGGTTCGACTGGCCAAAAGTATTGGTGAAATCCGTTACTCTGCCGGTCGACAAGATCACGCCGGTATCACTCGGCACCACGCCCGGTGATGTCGCGTTGCCATTGGAGTAGATGCCCGAGGATCGGGCATCGCCGGTATAGCTTGCGCTGTTGACCGTCACGCCGCTGCCGAAGATCGACTGCGCCATCTGAAAGGCGGTCGCCAGCGTGTTGATCGGCAATTCGGATGCCGCGACCATGTCTACCCCCGTGTCTGAAAGGCAGGGGTAACGCATCCCGGAAACCGCCGCCCTGATCGGGCACGGAGTTGGGTGATTTGCTGCGCGTCGGGTACATTTGACCCGGTGTCCTGCCTCAGGACGTTTTTTATTGCCGGAACTATGCACGTCCGGCGCATTGCTGTTAAGAAAATGGACGGGTAGGTGCACGCTTCGCACGCGTGTGTTTCCAATCCGCCACAATCGAAGCCCCGTTGCGATGGATGCAACCAGCCTGTAACCAAACGGGCAAAGAGGGGCCGCCATGAAGAACACTCCCACCGACCCGGTTGAGTTGACCGCCAGGCTCGTTCGCTGCGCATCGGTCACGCCCGACGAGGCAGGTGCCTTGCAGTTGCTTGAAACCATGCTCTCGGACGCAGGCTTCGACTGTTTTCGCGTTGATCGCGGCGGGATCGCCAACCTTTTTGCCCGCTGGGGCAAGAAGGCCCATTCCCGCAGTTTCGGGTTCAACGGCCACACCGATGTTGTGCCTGTCGGCGATCAGAGCGCCTGGACCGTCGATCCTTTCGGCGCCGAAATCCGGGACGGCCAGCTTTGGGGACGGGGCGCCACCGACATGAAGTCGGGGGTGGCAGCGTTTGCCGCAGCAGCCATCGATTTCGTCCGCGAAACGCCCCCTGACGGCGCAGTCATCCTTGCGATCACCGGCGACGAAGAAGGAGACGCAGTGGACGGCACGACCGCCCTTCTGGACTGGATGAATGCGCAGGGCGAAGCGATGTCAATCTGTCTTGTCGGAGAACCGACCAGCCCGGATGTGCTGGGCGAGGCGATCAAGATCGGCAGAAGAGGCTCTATGACAGGGTATTTTACTGCGAAAGGTGTGCAGGGCCATTCCGCCTATCCGCATCGGGCGAAGAACCCGGTCCCTGCGATGGCCCGTCTGATCGACCGGTTGTCCACGTGCGTGCTTGATGTGGGCACTGAACATTTTGATGCCTCAACCCTGGCCGCAACCACTATCGACACCGGCAATTGCGCCAATAATGTTATCCCCGCCGAATGCCGCGCGACGGTGAATATCCGGTTCAACGATGCCCATAGCTCGGACAGCATGACGGGTTGGATGCAGGGCGTCGTAGATGCCGTAAGCGCCGATACTGGTATCACGATCGAATTGCGGGTGCAGGTCTCGGGCCAAAGTTTCCTGACCCCTCCCGGAACGCTGTCGGACCTCGTGTCGAAGGCTGTGGAGGCGGAAACCGGAATTCGCCCGGTTCTTTCAACCTCAGGCGGCACTTCGGACGCGCGATTCGTCAAGGATCATTGTCCGGTGGTCGAATTCGGGCTGGTCGGCAAGACGATGCACCAGGTCGACGAGAGGGTCGACGTCGAGCAGATCCACAAGTTGAAATCGATCTACAGCCGGATCCTGCGTGACTATTTCGCGTGATCGCCGCCCGTGTCTGGTGATGATGGTCAAGGACCCCGTCGCGGGTCGCGTCAAGACGCGGCTGGGGCGTGACATCGGCATGACCGCCGCCGCGTGGTGGTTCCGTCATCAAACTCGCGTGATGATCCGCCGTCTGCGTGATCCGCGCTGGCGGCTGATACTTGCCGTGTCTCCTGACAATCAGGCTCCATCAAGCCGTTTTTGGCCCATGAACTTGCCGCGTCTGCCGCAGGGCAAGGGCACACTCGGCACTCGGATGAAGCATATCTTCAATGCCCTGCCACCGGGTCCGGTGTTGATTATCGGGGCCGATATTCCGGGCATTGGCAAGCGTCATATCATCAGCGCGTTGCGCGTTCTGGGGTCACATGACGCAGTGATCGGCCCTGCGCCGGATGGCGGCTATTGGCTGATTGGGCTGAAGCGCCGGCGTACGCCCCCTCCGGCATTGTTCGACGGCGTCCGCTGGTCCTCTGAAAATGCCTTGATAGATACTGTTTCGACGCTGAAAGATCACCGGATCGCCTATATTGAAACGCTGCGTGACGTGGATACCGCTGCAGACCTCTGAACCCCGCTTTTTCCGCGCGACGACCCTGAACCTTCATGTTAAATCTTCGTTCATGAGCAATATTCCCACCAAAGAGCAGATCCTCAGCTGGATTTCCGACAATCCGACCCTGACGGCCAAGCGCGACATTGCCCGCGCTTTTGGCATCAAGGGCGCGGCCCGCATCGACCTCAAGCGCTTGCTGAAAGAGCTGGAAGAAGACGGCCACCTGGAAATGCGCAAGAAGAGCTACCGCGACCCGGATAAGCTGCCGCCCGTGGCGGTGCTGCAAGTTCTTGCCCCCGACGCTGCCGGGGACCTGTTCGCCAGGCCGCAGGAGTGGCAGGGCGACGGCGCGGAACCGCGCGTCCTGCTGGTTCTGAAGGACTCCGACCCGGCATTGGGCGACGGCGACCGGATCCTTGCCCGTCTGCAAGAGGTCAAAGATGAAGATCACCAGTATCAGGGCCGGTTAATCCGTCGTATCGGCACCAATCCGCACCGCATCCTCGGCATCTTTCGCAAGTCGCATGACGGCGGCCGCATCGTTCCTATCGACAAAGGTGCTGACGCTGAGTGGGTGGTCACGGGCAAGGCCACCGAAGGCGCAAAGGACGGCGAGTTGGTCGAGGCCGAACAGACTGGCCCGAAGGGTCGCATGGGCCTTCCGCAAGCTCGCATCATCAACCGTCTTGGCGACCCATCAGCGCCGAAAGCAGTGTCTTTGATTGCGATTCACCAGCACGGCATTCCCGATGATTTCCCTGATGAGGTCATTGC
The DNA here is from genome assembly GCA_037968535.1 of Paracoccaceae bacterium. Taxonomy (GTDB): domain Bacteria; phylum Pseudomonadota; class Alphaproteobacteria; order Rhodobacterales; family Rhodobacteraceae; genus JAHEAO01. Next base: position 32,605 of record JBBKVT010000304.1, on the reverse strand, counting down.
CGAAGCCGACGCCGAGAAGCCCGCCGAACTTGGCGACCGAGAAGACCTGCGCAGTCTGCCGCTGGTCACCATTGATCCCGCAGATGCCCGCGACCATGACGATGCCGTCTGGGCCCACGCCGACGACAACGCCAAGAACGAAGGCGGACATGTGGTCTGGGTCGCGATCGCCGACGTCGCGCATTACGTCACGCCCGGATCAGAGCTGGACCACGAAGCCCGCAAGCGCGGCAACTCCACGTATTTCCCTGACCGTGTCGTGCCAATGCTGCCGGACCGGTTGTCGGGCGATCTTTGTTCCCTGCACGAAGGCGTCCCCCGCGCCTGTCTGGCTGTGCGTATGGTGCTGGATGCCAAGGGAAACAAGATCAGTCACCGGTTCACGCGCGGCCTGATGACATCCGCGGCCACGCTGAATTACGTCGAGGTGCAGGCCGCCCGCGACGGCACGGCGAACGCGTTGACCGAGCCCTTGCTGGAAGAGGTCATCAACCCGCTCTATGCGGCTTATGAGGCCACCACCAAGGCCCGCGCAGATCGGCAACCGCTGGACCTTGACCTGCCCGAACGTAAAATCATCCTGTCCGACGAGGGCAAGGTGGAGTCTGTCAAGATCGCCGAACGTCTTGACGCGCACCGGCTGATCGAGGAGTTCATGATCCTCGCCAATGTCTCTGCCGCCGAGGAACTGATCCGCCTTCAACGGCCATTGCTGTTCCGTGTCCACGAAGAACCCTCGCCCGAAAAAATGGAGGCGCTGAGAGAAGTCGCTCAGGCTTCTGGCTTTACGTTGGCGAAAGGCCAGGTGCTGCACACCCAGCACCTGAACCGCCTTCTCAGCCAAGCTGAGGACACCGAATTCGACGAACTCATCAATATGTCCACCCTGCGTTCGATGACGCAAGCCTATTACAACCCGGAAAACTTTGGCCATTTCGGCCTTGCGCTGAAATCCTACGCGCATTTCACCTCGCCGATCCGCCGCTATTCCGACCTGATCGTTCACCGCGCGCTGATCTCGGCGCATGGTTGGGGCAAGGATGGTCTGTCGCACGCCGACATCGAACGCCTGCACGAGACCGCCACCCATATCTCGGAAACCGAGCGCCGCTCGATGGCTGCCGAACGCGATACCAACGACCGTTACCTTGCGGCTTACCTGTCCGAACGCGTGGGCAACGAATTCCCCGGCCGGATTTCGGGCATTGCCCGTTTTGGCGCCTTCGTGAAACTCGATGAAACCGGTGCCGACGGTCTGATCCCGATCCGCACACTGGGCCGCGAGTTCTTTCGCCACGACGCCGACGCCAACACCCTGACCGGATCCGAGACCGGCCTAACGATCGGCCTTGGTCAGCGGGTAACCGTACGGCTGGCGGAATCGGTGCCGGTCACCGGGGGGCTGATGCTGGAACTGCTCTCGGTCGAAGGTCGGCCTCTGCCGCGCGGACAAAGCCGGGGCAGGGGTAGGGTCAGCAGCCCTGCCGCCAACAGATCGCACAAGAAATCCGCCAAGACCAAGCGCAAGGTGGACCGCGAACGACGTTAGCAAATCCTCGCCCGTCGTCAGCTATGGCACTTCCGGTCAGGCTCGAATCTGCTATCCTTTGGAAAAAATTCGAGGGCAGACAACAGGAATCCCCGCCATGCGTCATTTTCTTGCGCCTATCTTCCCGATCCTGGCCCTGTGTTTGCCCCTGATGGTTCAAGCGGGGGGCGCGGCAATGGACAGCCGGGCGGTCTCGGAGCAGGTTGCGCCGGAAGGGAATGTGATCATGGTTCAGGCCGACACTGCCAATCTGGGCTTTGACCGCTGGATTGACGGGTTCCGCGCCATAGCGTTACGCAATGGCATATCCGACACGACTTTCAGGCTGTCCTTTCAGGACGTGCAATATAACACTTCGGTGATCCAGAAAGACCGCACCCAGTCCGAATTCACCAAACAGATCTGGGACTATCTCGACAGCGCCGTATCCGAGAGCCGCATTTCAAACGGCAAAGAGGCGCTGCGCCAGAATCGCCCGCTACTGGAAGCGATCGAGGCGAAATACGGTGTTGAGAAAGAGGTGGTGGTTGCCATATGGGGTTTGGAAAGTGCCTATGGTGCACAGCGTGGCACGATGCCACTGATCGAGTCGCTGGCGACGCTCGCCTACGATGGTCGTCGCCGTGGTTTCTTCGAGCAACAACTGATCGCCGCCTTAAAGATCATTCAGCAGGGCAATGTTCAGCCCCGCGACATGACCGGAAGCTGGGCGGGGGCGATGGGCCACACCCAGTTCATCCCCACCAGTTACCTGTCCTATGCCGTCGACTTTACCGGTGACGGCAAGCGCGACATCTGGTCGGACGAACCCGCCGACGCGTTGGCGTCCACTGCGGCCTACCTCAAGCGGTTCGGCTGGCGCCAGGGCCAGCCTTGGGGCATCGAAGTCGCGCTGCCCCAAGATTTCGACTACGGCCAATCGGGCGAGCGGATCAGGAAATCGGTGGCCGACTGGACCGCCCTTGGCGTGCGCGACGCGGGCGGCGGCAAGATACCCGACCACGGCGCGGCCTCGATCCTGTTGCCGGCTGGCGCAGAAGGTGCGGCGTTAATGATCTTCCAGAACTTCAGTGTCATCGAGCGCTACAATCAGGCCGATGCCTATGTCATTGCGGTGGGTCATCTTTCGGATCGGATCAAGGGTGGCCCCGCGCTGCGAGCAGGCTGGCCACGCGGCGATCGGTCGCTCAAATTCTCGGAAAAGCAGGAGATGCAGGAACGGCTCACCGCGTCGGGTTACAACACTCAAGGCATTGATGGTGTCATCGGACCGAACACCATTGCCGCGATCCGGGCGTTCCAGGCGCGGAATGGCATGGTTCCCGACGGCTACGCCTCGTTCGAGATTCTGCGCAGGCTCAAGTAGAGCACGCGTTGCCAGGGTTGAAGCCGGACCTCCACCCGATCCGGGCCGACATCGACATCTGAACTTTCGCAAAGGCTACATTCGGGGCAATCTGGCTGGACACCCGGAAAGGACCACCATGAAGGCCATCGTCATCCACGCCGCCAAGGATCTGAGGATCGAGGATCGCCCGGTATCCGAACCTGGCCCCGGTCAGGTTCGCATCCGTCTTGCCACCGGTGGCATCTGTGGCAGCGATCTGCACTACTACAACCACGGTGGATTCGGTTCGGTCCGTTTGCGCGAACCGATGATCCTGGGCCACGAAGTCGCGGGCCACGTCGAGGCCCTCGGCGACGGGGTCAAAAATCTGTCCGCTGGTCAACTGGTCGCGGTGTCGCCGTCACGCCCCTGCGGGCAGTGCCGTTACTGTCTGGAAGGCAAACAGAATCACTGTCTGAATATGCGCTTCTACGGCTCGGCGATGCCGTTCCCGCATATTCAGGGTGCGTTTCGCCAAACCCTGATCGCCGATGCGTCACAATGCGTTCCGGCCGACGGGCTGACCGCCGCAGAGGCGGCAATGGCCGAACCGCTCGCTGTCTGTCTGCACGCGGTCCGGCAGGCTGGCGATCTGTTGGGCAAGCGGGTTCTTGTCACTGGCTGCGGTCCGATCGGTGTGCTGACCATCCTTGCCGCCCGCCGCGCCGGGGCCGCCGAGATTATCGCCACGGACTTGTCCGATTTCACTCTTGACGCGGCTCATGAAGCGGGGGCTGACACCGCGCTGAACGTCGCGGCAACCCCCGATGCCCTGATCCGGTTCGAAACCGACAAGGGTTATTTCGACGCGATGTTCGAATGTTCCGGTGCCGACCCAGCCCCGGCCAGCGGGATACCTGCGCTACGACCCAATGGCATTCTCGTCCAGGTCGGGATGGGCGGCGACAAGACCGTTCCGATGCAGATGGTCACGGCGAAGGAACTTACGATCCGGGGCACTTTCCGGTTTCACACGGAATTCGCAACCGCGGTCGAATTGATGCAGAAACGCCTGATCCGAGTGACGCCCCTGATCACCCACACCCTGCCGATTGCGGAGGCGACCAAAGCGTTTGACCTCGCCAATGACCGGGCGCAGGCGATGAAAGTCCAGCTCGACTTTCGCTGAAACATCATTTGTTTGAGAATATCCCGTGAGGCGCGCATTTGGGCGCGAGCTAAACCCGTGGCGCAGTCCCTCAAAGCATCCGGATGACATCTTTGTCGATTGACAGCATGTAACCCTTGCGCGCGATGTTCTTGATCAGCAACTCACTTACCATCTGGTTGCCCAAAGCGTCACGCAACCGCTTGATCCGTGTCGCACCAGCCGCCTCGTCGCAGTCGGCGGCATTGCGACCGGAGATCACGGCCTCGATCTCGGCCCCGGTCAGCACGTCTTCGTCCATACGTGCCTCGGCCAGCACCGAAAGCGTCTCGATCGCGGCCCCGGTCAGCTTGAACTCGATGTTGTTGAGATAAACCACCCGTTCCTCGCGACTGATCAGAAGTGAATTCACCTGGATTCCGGAGCGTTCGATCTCTCCCATCCGCCGGTTCAACCCGAAGATCGTCAGTAGAAACAGCAACGCGGTGACCAAAAGCGCAGTGGCGAAGACGAGAAGCACGAACATCACCATCCGGTAACTTGTCAGAACATCCGAAAATGCCGTCCCGCTTTCTGCAAGGATTTCCAGAAGCGTGATCTGCGGGTCCGAGGTGAGATCATTGTTGGCCACGAAAATCTGCTCGACCCGCGCGTTGAAGGCATTGGCATCAGGCAGGTTGAGGAACAGGAAGACCGCTGCAATCAGCAGAATCGCGACAATCGCCACGATTCCCATGGCTACCACGCGCGTCCCGCTGCGACTGTCAGTAGCGAAGGAAAAACCGGCCCGCATTCAATTCCCTCTGCTTTAGCCCGTCGGGTCCGAAGACGGACATGACAGCCAGTAGCTTCCAGTTCCCGGCGCCAAGCCGTTCCGCAATCTCGGCGTTCGCAAGCGCGGGATCACGACAGGCATCGTCGCTCAGTTCCATGACACCGTAATGCAGCCGCAGCGGCTTGTCGCGCTTGGCTTTGTAGTCGGCGTAGCAGGCGGCATTTCCGGCCCCGGCGAGGGCAAGAACCACGAGACCGGCAAGCGGAAGGGAAAATATGCGTTCCATAACCGCGACCGTGGCGAAATCGCCTGCGCTATTCAATAGCGTTGCCCGACTGGCGGTAGCGTTATCAGATAACCATGCGACGTTATTGCCTGACGTCGGCGTCCCGGTCAGCCTTTCAACATCAAGGCCGGGCTGCCCGGTCACGCAATGAAAGGAAACCAGATGAAACGGCAATTGACAGCTGCTCTGGTCGCCGTTGGCCTGTCGTTCGGTGGCGGTGCCCCGACACCGGCGCGCGCGGGGTCTGAAGATGTCGCGTTGATCGTTACCGGCGCTATCGCGGTTTACGCACTGACCCAGATGTTCAAGGATGACGACAAGAAGAAGTCGTCGACATCCTACAGTCGCCGCGATCCTCCTCGCTACACGCCGCCTTCGCATAGCCATGGCAACGGATGGGGCCATGACAAAAAGAACCGCATCAACTGGCAGGCGGACCGCCTTGTGCCGAGCCAATGCTATTACCGCTATTCCGAGCGGGGACGGATGCAGGGCGTCTTCGGCCAAAGCTGCATGGCAAGCATCATGGGCAGCACCCGCCACTTGCCGGAAACCTGCCGCCGCAGTGATGGTCGTCAGTTCAGCCGTGCGCCCGCATTCGATGCCGACTGCCTGCGGTCACGTGGATACCGAGTTGAGGCCCGGCGGCAATAGCCGCTCGAGAGCACCCGGCGCACGTCCCAGCAGGCGCGCCGGACTGGGGCGGGCGGCAGAGCAGGCCCCCGCCCCCTTTTACCCAACCAAGAAAAAAATGAACCATATCAGGAGATAAGAGTTCAACTCATTCAAATGCAGCCAACCCAATCCAGCTGCAGCAAACAATTCAAGACGAAGTCATTTGGAATACAAGTGGGCGCGCTGTCATCTGGCAGCGCGCCCTTTTTTTGCCCTCGCAATGCGCAGTCGGAACGCCGAAAAACGGTGGCATGACGGCAATTCAGATCTCTGCCGCACAGCTTTCGGGTTGCGCCCGACGCGTGATCACGCTTCCCTGTCGCCATGTCAGACTTGTTGCCCGATTTCATCCACGAAACTGCCGCCTTTCAACTGGGCCGCAGCTATGTCGTTGGCGTAGACGAGGTCGGCCGGGGGCCGCTGGCAGGTCCAGTCGTGGCCGCGGCAGTCAGGCTCGATCCGGACTGTATCCCCGAGGGTTTGAATGATTCGAAACGTCTGACGCATGCCCGCAGGCTGGCCGTTTCGGGCGTCCTTTGGGAATGCGCCGAAGTTTCGGTGGCGCAAGCCAGCGTCGAAGAAATCGACACGCTTAACATTCTGCACGCTTCGATGCTGGCGATGGAGCGCGCCGTATCGGGGCTGCCGAACCGCGCGGATTACGCGCTGATAGACGGTAATCGCATCCCGCCCGGTCTTGCGTGTAATGCAGCCTGTATCATCGGTGGTGATGCACGCTGCCTTTCGATCGCCGCTGCTTCGATCGTTGCCAAAATCTGGCGCGATCGACTGATGGTGGATTTGGCGCAACAGCATCCGGGCTACGGCTGGCATCACAACGCTGGTTATCCGACGCCAGAGCATCGCGTGGCCTTGCGAAATCTCGGTGTGACCCCTCATCATAGACGTTCGTTCCGGCCGGTGCACAATATCTTGTATCAAGACAAATCAGTAAGTAGCTGATTTAAAAAAGAATTTGACGCAGAATCCGCTTTGACTCATCTTGGTCCCAACAAATAGCGCGCCAACAAGGCGTGGGGACAGAGGCAGAGATGACGACAAAAACCAAAGAGGAGGCGGCAACGCTTCCGCTCAATCAGATTGTGTCCGGCGATTGCATCGAGGTCATGAACGGCCTGCCTGCCGGTTCGATCGATCTGATTTTTGCCGACCCGCCCTACAACCTGCAACTCAAGGGCGACCTGCACCGCCCTGACAATTCCAAGGTCGATGCCGTCGATGACGCTTGGGACCAGTTCGCCAGCTTTGCGACTTATGACAAGTTTACAAAGGCATGGCTTGCCGCCGCCCGCCGTCTGCTGAAGCCCAATGGCGCGATCTGGGTGATCGGATCCTATCACAACATCTTCCGCGTTGGTGCCGCGCTTCAAGATCAGGGTTACTGGCTGCTGAACGATGTGGTCTGGCGCAAGTCGAACCCGATGCCGAACTTCCGTGGCAAGCGGTTCACCAACGCGCACGAGACGATGATCTGGGCCAGCCGCGACGAGGCCAGCAAATATACCTTCAACTACGAAGCGCTGAAGGCGCTGAACGAAGGCATCCAGATGCGCTCTGACTGGGTGCTGCCGATCTGCAATGGCGGCGAGCGGCTCAAGGATGACAACGGCGACAAGGCCCATCCGACCCAAAAACCCGAAAGTCTGTTGCATCGTGTTCTGCTCGGCACGACCAACCCCGGCGACGTGGTGCTGGATCCGTTCTTTGGAACCGGCACCACGGGCGCTGTGGCGAAAATGCTGGGCCGCGATTTTATCGGCATCGAGCGCGAGGACGCGTACCGCAAGGTCGCAGAAAAGCGCCTGTCGCGGATCCGCAAATTCGACCGCGAGGCATTGCAGGTCTCTACCTCGAAACGGTCCGAGCCGCGGGTCCCCTTCGGTCAGCTCGTCGAGCGTGGCATGCTTCGCCCCGGCGAGATGCTGCGCTCGATGAATGGCCGCTACGCCGCCAAGGTCCGCGCCGACGGCACGCTGATCTCGGACGATGTGCGCGGCTCGATCCACCAGGTCGGCGCTGCACTGGAAGGTGCCCCCAGCTGCAACGGCTGGACCTACTGGTGCTTCAAACGCGAGGGGCAGGACGTGCCGATCGACCTGCTCCGCCAACAAATACGGTCCGAATTGGACTGACCGATGTTACCGCCGGTGCCTGTGGCCTGACACCACGGCACGACCTTGGCCCCGCTTTCCCTCCGAAAGCGGGGCTTTTTTTGCCAACCGTCGGCGGCTATTAAAGTCGTCGCCGCAAATTGGGTCAGACGATCTAATCGGTCCGCGCTTGATTGATTGCAAACAAAGGGATTTCGATGACCTACAAAAAACGTTCGGTCGTGGCAATTTTCTGGCGCTCTGGCGGCTGGATCGCGCTTTTGCTGATCGCTGCAGGCATCGGCATCGGCCTGTTCAACGTCACCTCCCGCCAGGCCGGCAGCCTTCTGGCCAGCGAAGGCCAAGAGGTATTGGGCGAAATTACGAACAAAGCCCGATCAAGGAATGGCAAATCGTATAGCTACAGGGTCAGTTACTATTTTCCCGCGCGAAATGACCCCTACAGCCCTGGACTGCAGGATGTCACAGCTTCGTTCTACGACGGCGTTGAGGTCGGTGATGAGGTTCCGGTGCGCTACCTGCCCAGCGACCCCACGATCAGCGAAGTCGATGTTGGCCGCACCGCGACGATGGGCTGGCGCGGACTTGCGCTGACGATAGGTCTGCTGACTGCGGGAATTGGTGCGTGCGGCTTTTTGTTAGGAAGGTCACGCGCTCTGATTGGCCTGCGCGAACACGGCGAGATGCGTGAGGCCACTGTCACGAGCCACGCAGTCGATCCCAAACGCAAAGACAGTGCCAAGGATCAAATGCGCCTCGTCTGGACAGATGCCCAGGGTGGTACAGGTCGCTCGCGGCCTTATGACAACGCGGACAAGCTTCCGCCGGTCGGCGACACTATCACGGTATTTGCCGACCCCACGGGAAAATTCGACGCGGTCTGGGAAGCCGACGTCGGAAGCCGCTAAGCGGAACCACGATACGCTTGATCGAAATCTGAATTCAAAAAGAGGAAACCGTGGTTTCTTCGGTAATTCGGCGAACCGGCCCAATGACGTCCGGCGATGCAAGATTGGCCGGCCAGACGTTGTCGATATAGCAGTGCATTGAGATCGGCATGCTACATTCATGAGACTGCACATGAATGGTTCAACGATCGCGTTAAAGAATACTTAGCGCGGCATCGGGTTGCTAGCGGTCTTGTAGGCGTCCCAGTCTGTAATCTCGGGGTAATACATCGCCCGCCATTTTCGCACTCTGGGGTTCATCATCCGCCGCCAGAGTTGCGGAATCATCGCCGCCATCGTCATCACCGGGTAGCCAAAGGGTAGTTGCGGCGCGTCAGCCTCGGCGTGATTCTGCAATAGCGGAAACCGCCGGTCCGGCTTGTAATGATGGTCGGAATGCCGCTGCAAGTTGATCAAAAGCCAGTTCGAGATCTTGTGCGCAGAATTCCAGGAATGGCGCGGATGAACATGCTCGTACTTGCCGCCGCCAAGGTGCTTTCTGGTCAGACCGTAATGCTCGATGTAATTGACCAGTTCCAGCTGCCAGATCGCGATGAATGCCTGATAGAGAAATAATCCGAGACCAACCCAGCCCCCTAAAATCATAGCCAACAACAGGAATCCGCCCTGCATTGCCCAATAACGCCAGAACGGGTTCGATGCATCAGTCGGGGGCAAGTCCTTGCGCGCCAGCATCGCCTTTTCGGCCTGCCACGCAGACCGGAAGGACTGAACCAGAACCCTGGGGAAGAACTGGTGAAATCCTTCATTGTAGCGAGCGGTAACAGCATCCCGCGGTGTGCCGACATAGCGGTGATGGACCAGAAGATGCTCTGACCGGAAATGTGAATACATGACCGAAGCCAGCAGAAGATCGCCCAGCCAGCGTTCGACCCGGTTTTTCTGATGCATCAGTTCATGGCTGTAGTTGATCCCAATCGTACCCGAAAGAATGCCGACACCGAAGAAAAGTGCGATCTTTTCAAAGATCCCGAGATGATCGGTGACCCGAGTGTACCAGATCAATCCGAAGATCATGCAAAACTGGATCGGAAACCACAGAAGCGTGATCAGCCGGTGCCAGAACAGCTGGCTGTCGTCTGTTTCAGGGTCGGCGTTACCGGTATCGAGGCCCGCGAGCAAATCAAGAAGTGAAAATACGCCCCATGCCGATATCGGCGGCAGCAGAAGCGTCCAGCCGCCGTTGGCCGCAGCGAAAAGTACGACCGGCACAAGAGCCAGCGAAAGCCAGAAAGGCAGAGCATTTTCCAGGCTGGCGATCGGTCGAGTCGAGGTCATCTGCATCTCCGGCATTCACTGCAGCATAGCAGCACCTTGTCTTGGCTCAATCCGTCGCGAACTCGGTTCGCGCAAGGTTAAAGACTTTCCGCATAACGGTGGGCAGATCGGCCGGACGGAATTCGCCGGCAGGCAAGAAAAACCCTTTATCAGGGTCGGTTGCCTGCGAAACGATCGCCGTCCGCAACGAAAGCTTCAGGTGGAAGTGGGTGAACGTATGCCGCACTTCGGCGTTCGGATCATTCCAGTCAGCCCGGATGGGCGGAAATTCCGACGGCAGTTCTTCCCAAGCCGACCCCGGCCATCCCAGCATCCCCCCCAACAGCCCACGATCCGGGCGCCGTTCCAGCAACCAGGCCCCATCATTGCGCCGCGCGATGTAGACAATTCCCCGCCGGGTCGGTTTCACCGGCTTCGGCAATCGTCGCGGAAGTGTGCCTTGAATGCCGGCAGCGCGTCCAAAACAAGGCTCGGATAAAGGACAAATGCCGCAAGCAGGCGATGTCGGCGTGCAAACGGTCGCGCCCAGATCCATCACTGCCTGCGCATAGTCACCGGGGCGCCCGCGCGGCGTCAACCGAGCGGCCAATCGGGTTAGTTCCGGCTTGGCCTTTGGCAACGGGGTTTCGACGGCAAACAGCCGTGCCATTACTCGTTCGACATTGCCGTCGACCACAGTTGCAGGTTCATCGAACGCGATGGCGGATATAGCGGCGGCCGTGTAGGGACCGATACCAGGCAGTGTGCGCAGGATATCATAGTTCGGCGGAAAAACTCCGCCATGCTCGGAGACGACAGCACGTGCACATTTCAGCAAATTGCGGGCGCGGGCATAATCGCCCAACCCCGCCCACTCTGCCATGACCGCGGTATCTTCGGCAGCCGCAAGCGCGTTGACGGTGGGCCAGCGGTCAGTGAAACGTCGGAAATACGCCCCTACGGCAGCAACCGTTGTTTGCTGCAACATCACCTCGGAAAGCCAGATACGGTATGGGTCTGGCAGCACGCCGTTGGCGCGGTCGGCCGGCGACACACGCCATGGCATAGCTCGCGCATGACGGTCATACCAATTGAGCAGGATCCGGCTGCAATCCTCGTCACGCAATCTTTATGGCTCCGTAAACTGGTTTCCGCTGGTTTGCCCGCTTGGCTTGGGTAAAATAGGCCAGACCGAGGGACTTACTAGAGATGACGCAGGTTTCCGCACCAAACAAGGCCGCAAAACGCCGGACCCGAGGGTTCGAGCGGACCTCGGGCCTGTTGCAGGGTCAGATCCGAAAAGCCAGCGAAACCCGGGGGTTCGCCGAGTCGCGCCTTTTGACCCACTGGGCTGAAATTGTCGGCGAAACGGTGTCTAACATGGCACTTCCGGTCAAGGTGAGCTATTCGCAGGGCGGATTTGGGGCAACCCTCACATTGCTGACAACCGGCTCGCAAGCGCCGATGTTGCAGGCAGAGCTTCCGAAGATTCTCGACAAGGTCAATGCCTGCTACGGCTATTCCGCCATAGCGCGGATCAGGATCACCCAGACTGCGCCGATCGGGTTTGCCGAGGGGCAGGTCGCGTTCAAGCCTGCGCCAAAGTCCGCCACAGAGCCCGTGGATGCCCATATTGGTTCCGCCGCTCGGGACGTTGCCGCAAATGTGACCGATGACAGACTGCGACAGGCGCTTGAAGCCTTGGGGCAAAACGTTCTATCCCGACACAAACGGTAGAAAAGGCAATTCAATGAACCGCAGAAAATTGATCCTCGCCGCCCCGGTCGCCCTGATTGGTGCCGCCGGGTTGTGGTACACGACTCGCAACGACGGAACCGGCCCGGATCTGGGGGCGGCGATGGCGCAAGAGGCTGGCGATGTCGACACTTCAGGTGTCGTCGAAATGTCGATGGGCAATCCGGACGCCACGGTGACGGTCATAGAATATGCGTCCTACACCTGCCCGCATTGCCAGAACTTCCACGAGAACGTATTGGGCAAACTCAAGGAAAACTATATCGACCCTGGCAAGATCAATTTCATCTACCGCGAGGTTTATTTCGACCGGTTCGGCCTTTGGGCGGCGATGGTAGCCCGCTGCGGCGGCGAAAAGCGGTATTTCGGGATTTCGGACATCATCTACGAAACCCAGAAGGACTGGACTGCTGGCGGCGATCCGGCGCTGATCGCGGAAAGTCTGCGCAAGATCGGCAAAAAAGCCGGACTGTCTGACGCAGAGCTTGATGCCTGCATGAACGATGGTGAAAACGCCAAGGCGCTGGTCGCCGCTTATCAAAAGAACGCCGATGCCGATGGCATCGATTCGACACCAAGTTTCATCATCAATGGTGAGAAATACGGCAATATGAGCTACGACGAGTTTTCGGCGATTCTGGATGAGAAACTGACAGAATAATGGCACCGCTTGCCGGACTGAAGGTTGTCGAACTTGCCCGCATTCTGGCTGGCCCATGGGCGGGCCAGATGCTGGCCGACCTCGGCGCCGAAGTCATCAAGGTCGAAAGCCCGGCGGGCGACGACACGCGCCAGTGGGGGCCACCGTTCGTTGAACGGGACAGAGACCGTTCCGCGGCATACTTCCATAGCTGCAATCGCGGAAAGCGCAGCATTGGTGTCGATTTTCGTACTGAAGCGGGTCAAAAGATTGTCCGCGATCTGGTCTTGGATGCGGATATTCTGATCGAGAATTTCAAGGTCGGCGGACTGGAGAAATTCGGTCTCGACTTTGCCAGTCTGAACACTTTGAACCCGCGCCTTGTCTATTGCTCGATTACTGGTTTCGGACAAGACGGCCCCTATGCCCATCGGGCGGGATATGACTACATCATCCAAGGGATGTCCGGGCTGATGTCGATCACCGGAGAACCTGACGGTCAACCGCAAAAGGTCGGCGTCGCCGTGACGGATATTTTCACCGGTGTGTATTCGGTTGCAGCGATCCTTGCGGCGATCCACCAGCGTGAAACGACCGGGCGCGGTCAACACATCGACATGGCGCTGCTCGACGTTGCCACCGCGATCACGGCAAATCAGGCGATGAACTATCTGACCACGGGCACCCCGCCACAACGGCTTGGCAATGCACATCCCAACCTGGTGCCGTATCAGGTGTTCGAATGTTCCGATGGCTGGATCATCATCGCCACCGGCAATGACGGACAGTATCGTCGTCTCTGCGGCATTCTGGGATTAGAGGAAATCGCCGAGGCGGGCGATTTTTTGACCAACGCCGATCGAATTCGGAACCGCGAGCGGTTGGCGAAACTTCTGGGCGATCAGACCCGAAAGCGCAGCAAGTCCGATCTTCTGGCGGCCTGCGAAGTCGAAGGCGTGCCGGCCGGTCCAATCAACGATCTGAAAGAGGTGTTCGACGATCCGCAGGTGATCCACCGCGGCTTGCGCACCGAGATCGGCGGCGTTCCTTCCGTGCGTGCGCCATTCCGATTCTCGGATGCGGACCTTTCGTCGGACCGGGCCTCGCCAAAGCTGGACGAGCATGGCGACGAAATCAGGGAACAGCTCTGGTCCCGCTGAGACCTGTACGTTCGAGCGCTTCATCCAGCGCAGTCCAATCGCTCAGTTCCAGCCGGACAGGCAAGGTCAGCACCTTGCTGCGGAAGGAGGGTGCCAGGCGCACTGCGTCTTTTTCCGTCGTCACCAATTGGGCGCCAAGCGCGATCGCGTCGAGTTCCAAGCGTTTCATCAGCGCATCGGTTAGTGGCTGATGATCGTCGAGGGCTTCAGCCCGGACAAGATTGGCGCCAACTGCGCGCAATGTCGCGAAGAACTTGTCCGGATCGCCAATCCCGGCGAAGGCGAGCGTGTCGAGACCCTGCCATTCCATTCCGGTTTCCAGCGGCTGTAGCTGACCGCTGAGCCGCGGAACTGAAATTGCCGGACCCCATTGCACCTCGAACGCGCTTTGGGCTTCGGGCGGACCGATTGACAGCACGAACGTCGCGCGTTCCAGGCCGGCTTCGACCGGTTCGCGCAAGGGACCAGCCGGAATCGTCAAACCATTGCCGAAACCCACCCGCGCATCGACGACTATGATCGAGATGTCCTTCATGACGCGGGGGTTCTGAAAGCCGTCATCGAGCAGGACGACATTCGCGCCAGCTGCCTCGGCCTGTCGCACGCCCGAAGCGCGGTCACGCGACACCCAGGTGGGTGCGAACGCCGCCAGAAGCAGCGGCTCGTCGCCCACGTCCGCTGCGGTATGGCGACCCTCGGCGACCTGAACCGGCCCTGCCAAACGACCGCCATAGCCGCGAGAAACGACATGCGGCGCAAGGCCTTTGCGCTTCAGCCGTTCGACCAGCGCGATCACGGTCGGTGTCTTGCCGGTTCCGCCCGCATTCAGGTTCCCGATGCAGACGACCGGAACGCTGGCCCGGTAGCCATTCCCGCGGCTAATCCGATGTGCTGTCGCCGCAGAGTAGAGCCAGCCGATCGGGGAAAGCAGTTGCGCCCGCCAGCCGGGTTTGTCGGGCGGATTTCGCCAGAAAGCGGGCGATTTCACGCGCGAACTTTGGGCGTGGCAACGGCGCCAAGGATCAGTTCCAAAACGAGGTCAGTCACTTCGGCGCCGGCAGAACAGACCTGCCAGGCTGCATGGGCCATCTCTGCAGCCTTGTCGGGCGCAAGCAAGGCATCGATTTCGTTCGCAAGGTCGGTCGCATTGGCAACTTCGCGCGATGCGCCCGCGCGCTTCAATCGAAGGAAGGCATCGCGGTGGTGGCGGGTTTGCGACCCGTGCAGGACCACAGATCCCAGCGCCGCGGCGTGAAACGGATGCGGCCCCGCGCTGTCATCGTCGACAAGGCTGCGTCCGAGAAAAGAGGTCGGGGCGAGACGATACCATAGCCCCATTTCGTTGTCTGTATCTGCGACATAGACTTGGGTCTCGGCCTCTGGTTCTGCGCCTTTTGATCGCATTTCAAACGACATGTCGCGTCTCATCAACAATTCTGCCAACTTCGATCCATCAGCGGCACTCTGCGGTACGATGATCAGCAGCAGCCGATGGGTGCGTCGCAACGCGGTCGCGTGCGCTTCGAGCACTGGATCGAACTCGTCGGGGTGCAGTTCTGCAGCCAACCAGACCGGTCGCGCCGCAAACAGTTCCGCAAGTGTGTCCCGTTCCGCCTCTAGGCAATGCAACGTGCGAATGCCACGCTCGAGCACACCGACGGTGCGAACCCGGCCTTCATTGGCACCGGCGTGGATGAACGCCTGCGCTGTTGCGGCATCGCCCGCCAGAATTGTCGTGAACTGTCGCAAGACAGACTTTCGCAATCCGGGAATACGGCTCTTGAACTGTGCGGCGGCGTGGGCGTTTCCGGTATCAAGCATGTAGAGCGGCACGTTCGACCTTGCAGTTTCGGTGATCAGGCCCGGGCGCAGTTCGTCGCTCAACCAGACCGCGACATCCGGGGACCAATGGGCAATGAAACGCGCGACAGCTTGTTTGGTATCAGTCGGCACTGTCTGGCAGATACATCGGTTGGGCCAGCCGGCAGGTTCTGGATTATGGGTCGTTACTAGAAACCAGAGGTCCGGGTTCCGTTCTGCGAGTTGAGTCGTCAGATCCTGCACAATCGGCGCGTCCGCCGGCCGTGGCGCGTGAAGCCAAACAAGGGATGCATCCGGCCGCTTGACCATTTGCGCGGGATGATCAGCGTCAGCCGAAGTGCCGTTTGTCAGGTAGTACAGGGCAATCGGCATGGCCATTGCGGTCAATCAGTCCCAAGCTCCTCGGTCGACGATGCGGCTGCTTCCTCATCCCGAAGCCGATGCAGATGGGCGATAAAATACCGCATATGGGCGTTATCCACTGTGCGTTGAGCTTCGGACTTCCACGCGTTGTACGCCGCCTGATAATTCGGAAAAATCCCGACGATGTGAATGTCGTCGACGTTGCGGAAAGTGTTGCTTGCCGGATCAGACAACTCTCCGCCGAAGACAAGGTGCAGGCGTTGGGTCATGGGTCCTCCGGGGATGAACTTGAAATCGTGGCCAACCTACGACAATCGCGGCATTGGTCAAGGCGATGCCTGAATGCACATCGGGCCGCCGAACCTCGATCCAACCGAGTTTTTGCTTTGAACTCGGGGCTGCGCTTGCCATAGAGTGTAGACGTGGTGTCCGTCCGGCGATGTATCCGGCGACCCGGCGACGATCAAATGCAAGTTGGAACGAACGGCTTCCTGTGACCCAGCCCGAAAATTGGTCCGCCCGCTGGACTCGATGGATGAATCGCTGGCACGCATGGCGCTCGGGTCGTGCGCGGTCGGTTTCCGCTTTTCTGTCGCAGCCAGAGCCCCGGACCATCGGATCCTTTGCAAGGGGTCGGCAACTGGTCGCCGGCAATTTCCTTTTTGCCGGTTCACTGATCGAGGGGTCGCAAAGCTCGATCTGGCATCTGCCGGATCAAGACCCGGCTTTCGCGGAAGAGATGCAGGGATTTGCTTGGCTCGATGATCTTGCTGCCGTCGGCGATATGGCGGCGCGCCAAAAGGCGCAGACCTGGCTGGCCGACTGGATCGCGCTTTACGGTCGGGGGGGCGGTCCGGGGTGGACCCCAGACCTGACGGGGCGGCGGCTTATCCGATGGATCAACCATGCCATTTTTCTGCTGAACGGGCGCGACACCGCTTATTCACACGCTTATTACAGGTCGCTAGGACAGCAAACGATCTTCCTGTCGCGTCGCTGGCAAAGCGCATCAGCCGGGCTGGCCCGGTTCGAGGCACTGACCGGCCTGATTTACGCGGGTATTTCGCTGGAAGGCATGGAAGACCGGGTCAATCCGGCAATGAAGGCGCTGGCACGGGAATGCGCCGATCAAGTTGATGCGGAGGGCGGCATCCCCACCAGAAACCCAGAGGATCTGTTAGAGGTCTTCACGCTTTTGAACTGGGCTGCCTCGGCGCTGGCGGAATCAGGGCGGATGGCCGCGAAAGAGCATTTGGCCGCGATAGAACGCATTGCGCCGACCCTTCGGGCGCTTCGTCACAACGATGGCGGCCTTGCGCGTTTTCATGGCGGTGGACGCGGGTTGGAAGGCCGTCTGGATCACGCGCTGGCGACATCCGGTGTCAAGTCGGGCGCTCCGGTAGGATTGTCGATGGGCTATGCACGTCTGCATGGCGGGCGCACAAGCCTGATCATCGACGCGACACGCCCGCCGACCGGCCCCAATTCGTTCAACGCGCATGCCTCGACATTGGCGTTCGAACTGACGTCGGGGCGCAGGCCGCTGATTGTGAATTGCGGATCTGGCGTCAGCTTCGGCGCGGACTGGCGGCGGGCGGGCCGTGCAACGCCATCGCATTCGACCTTGGGGATCGAGGGCTATTCGTCGTCCCGGCTTGGGCCGCGAACCATCGTCGGAGGGGTGGAACGCGAAATTCTGGTGGATACACCCAAGGATGTGCGGGTGCAGTTTCTGTCCGAGGATGAATTTGCCGGCATTATCGTGGGGCATGACGGTTACCTGCCGACGCATGGCGTAACGCACATCCGCCGGCTGGATTTGTCGCATAATGGGCGCAGCCTTGCGGGCGAGGATACTCTGGCCGCCATCGAGCCCGCAGATGAGAAACTATTCGAGAAAGCGCTTGATCGAACGAAGCTTCAGGGCGTCGCCTATCAGATCCGGTTCCATCTGCATCCGGATGTTGATGCGGAACTCGACCTTGGGGGAACGGCGATCTCGATGGCATTGAAGAGCGGAGAGATCTGGGTTTTCCGTCACGATGGCAGGGCGCGGCTTTTGCTGGAACCGAGCGTCTATCTGGAAAAAGGCCGCCTGAAGCCACGTGCGACAAAACAGGTGGTTTTAACTGCCGTCACGGTCGAGTATGCGACGCGCATTCGCTGGACGCTCGCCAAGGCGCAGGAAACGCCGAACGCGGTTCGTGACCTCGAACGCGACGACAGCACAGAGCTGACCTAGATCCTGGGGGATTTCTGATGACCAACCTCATGCCCGTGCGTCGCGCGCTGATATCCGTTTCTGACAAGGGTGGTCTCGTTGACCTCGCGCGCGGATTGGCCGGTCATGGGATAGAGCTGCTGTCAACAGGCGGTAGTGCTGCAATGCTGCGCGAGGCCGGTCTGGCGGTGACGGATGTGGCCGAGGTGACCGGATTTCCCGAGATGATGGATGGCCGCGTCAAGACCCTGCATCCCGCAGTGCACGGCGGGTTGCTGGCATTGCGCGACAATGCAGAACACTTGGCCGCGATGGAAGCGCACGGGATCCAGCCGATCGACCTTCTGGTTGTCAATCTCTATCCGTTCGAATCGACTGTGGCGAAGGGCGCCGACTATGACAGCTGTATTGAGAACATCGACATTGGTGGCCCCGCAATGATCCGCGCCGCGGCGAAGAACCATCCCTTCGTCAACGTCGTGGTGGACGTTCAGGATTACGACGCGGTTCTGGCCGAGCTGGAACGTCACGACGGTGCAACTTGCCTGAAGTTTCGCCGCAACCTGGCGCAAAACGCCTATGCCCGCACTGCGGCCTATGATGCTGCGGTGTCGAACTGGATGGCCGCAGCGATTGACCGGAAAACGCCACGACGCCGCGCTTTCGCCGGAGAATTGGCGCAAACCCTGCGCTATGGAGAGAATCCGCATCAATCTGCAGCGTTTTACGTCGACGGCTCTGGCCGACCGGGTGTTGCGACGGCGAAGCAATGGCAGGGCAAGGAATTGTCCTATAACAATATCAACGATACGGACGCGGCATTCGAACTGGTCGCGGAATTTGATCCGGCAGACGGCCCCGCCTGCGCGATCATCAAACACGCCAACCCCTGCGGCGTGGCGCGAGGTCACAGCCTGTCCGAGGCCTACCGGGCAGCGTTCGACTGCGACCGCACCAGCGCCTTTGGCGGTATCGTTGCGCTCAATCAGCCGCTTGATGGTCCAACGGCTGAACTGATCTGCGAGATCTTTACCGAAGTCGTCATTGCCCCGGGTGCTGACGCAGCGGCCAAAAGCGTTTTTGCCAAAAAGAAGAACCTGCGCTTGCTGACCACCGATGGCTTGCCCGACCCAAAGGGTTCCAGTCTGTCGTTTCGGCAAGTCTCGGGCGGTTTTCTGGTACAGGACAAGGATAACGGTTCCGTCGCGACTAATGAATTGAAAGTCGTAACAAGGCGCGCCCCGACAACGCAGGAAATGGCCGATTTGCTGTTCGCCTGGAAAGTGGCAAAGCATGTCAAATCGAACGCGATCATCTATGCCAAGGACGGGGCGACAGTCGGCGTCGGCGCCGGGCAGATGAGCCGGGTCGATAGCACTCGCATTGCGGCGCGCAAATCGGCGGACATGGCGAAGGCCCTGGGGCTGCCGGAACCGACCGTCCAGGGCTCTGTCGTGGCGTCTGACGCATTTTTTCCGTTTCCCGACGGACTTCTGACCGCCGCTGAAGCTGGTGCCACGGCGGTGATCCAGCCGGGCGGGTCGATGCGAGACGACGAGGTCATCAAGGCAGCCGATGACGCAGGCCTCGCCATGGTCTTCACAGGCATGCGTCATTTCCGACACTGAAAGAGACTTGTGATGCGCCTCATGCTCTGGTCCGGTCTCGCGGTATTCCTGATAGATCAACTGACGAAGTTTATCGTCGTCTTCGGTCTTGATCTTCGAACTCGCGGCACAATCGATGTGCTGCCGCCGTATCTGAACTTCAGGATGGCGTGGAATCGAGGCGTGAATTTCGGACTCTTTTCGAATGATGCGGACGTCATGCGTTGGCTGCTGATGGCGGTTGCGGTGGCGATTTCGATTTGGGTAGCGGTCTGGATCCGGCGCGATAAGTCAGGCGTGGCCGGGCAGATTTCGGCCGGCATTCTGATAGGTGGCGCGATGGGCAATGTCATCGATCGGCTGATTTACGGTGCGGTTGCGGATTTTCTGAACATGTCCTGCTGCGGGATCGAGAACCCTTATGCTTTCAACATTGCGGATGTTGCGATTTTCGTGGGGGCGGCAGGTCTGATCCTGTTCTCGGGCCGGAAAAACGCGGCGTGACGTCCCCGAATTGATCGGTTACACAGTGACCAAGCAAGCCGAGGGAGCATTTATGCAGGCGAAATTTGGCAAGGTTGGGCTGTTGCTGGTGCTGGCACTTGGTCTGTCGGCCTGTGGCTCTGGCAGGACAGGAATGCTCAATCTCCGAGGCGCAAAGACGGGACCGGACGAATTCTCGATCTTGCCGTCAAAGCCCATGCAAATGCCCGCTGATCTATCTCAGCTACCGGCCCCGACACCAGGTGGCAACAACCTGACCGACCCGACGCCCAATGCCGATGCGGTGGCTGCCCTTGGCGGCAACCCGGCGGCATTGACCCCATCGGGTGTTCTGGCGTCCGAAGGTGCGATCGTCAATTATGCGACACGCTACGGGGTACAAGCCGGGGTGCGTCAGGAACTGGCTGCGGCTGATGAAGAACGGCGTGCGAGCAACGGCTTTTACCCGACCTTCGGCAATCTCGGCAACCTTCGGTACTATCGGATCTATCGCCGCGAGGCGCTGGATCAGGTCGCCGAACTTCAGCGGTTGCGCAGGCTGGGCATCAAGACGCCGAGTGCCCCACCTCAAAATTAGCGCACGTTCGGGTTACTTCAGTCGGATCGGCTTGATGCCCGGCCGTGCAGCCGTATCTTTGCGGCAGCGCAAGTGAAAGGACGTCGAATGCTTCGCCCGGTTGCTCTTTTATTGACCCTCCTTCTTGCCCCGGCTCTGGCAGGGGCTGCGGAGGTCACGACGTTCAGGTTGGACAATGGCCTAGAGGTCGTCGTTCTCGAAGATCATCGCGCGCCGGTGGTCGTGCACATGGTTTGGTACAAGGTCGGTGCCGCGGACGAGCCGCTGGGAAAGTCCGGGATCGCGCATTTTCTTGAGCACCTGCTGTTCAAAGGCACAGATGATCTTGCGGCAGGTGAACTGTCAGCCACGGTCTCGCGCAACGGCGGATCTGACAACGCTTTCACCAGTTGGGACTACACCAGCTATTTCCAGCGCATAGCCGCAGATCGGCTGGAACTGATGATGACGATGGAATCCGACAGGATGCGCGATCTCCAGATGACCGAGGACGACGTGCGAACAGAGCGCGACGTGGTGCTGGAAGAGCGCAACCAGCGGATCGACAGTGAACCGGGGTCGTTGTTTCAGGAACAGGCCCGCGCAGCGCAATATCTGAACCACCCCTATGGCATTCCGATCATCGGCTGGCGCCACGAAATCCAGAAGCTGAATCGCGAGGACGCTTTTGCCTTTTACCAGCGGTATTACGCGCCCAATAATGCCGTGCTGGTCGTCGCGGGGGACGTTGAACCGGAAGACGTGCGTCGGCTGGCGGAAGCCTATTACGGCCCGATCAAACCGACCCTTGATCTGACCGAACGCTTTCGCCCTGAAGAGCCACCTCAATTGGCCGAGCGTCGGCTGACCTATGCGGATCCGCGCGTAGCTCAGCCATATGTCATGCGCACTTATTTGGCACCAGAACGCGATTCTGGCGATCAGGCGCAGGCTGCGCGGCTGACCATTCTTGCCGAACTGCTGGGCGGAAATGGCGCAACATCGGTCCTGGGGCGCAAATTGCAGTTCGAGACGCAACAGGCAGTCTATGCATCGGCATTTTACGACGGGGTTTCGCTGGACGACACCACCTTCGGGCTGATCATGGTGCCGACACCCGGCACTGATCTGGACGCCGCCGAAGCGGCGCTTGATCAGGCAATGTCCGAATTCCTTCAGGAAGGAGTCGATGCAAAGCAATTCGAACGACTGAAATTCCAGATCAAGGCATCGCAGATTTACGAAGAGGACGACATACAGTCACTTGCGCGTCGGTATGGAGCTGGACTGACATCCGGTTTGACGATCGCGGATATCGAGAGTTGGACGGACCTTCTGATGGCCGTGACCGAAGATGAGGTGATGCAGGCAGCGCGCAAAATCCTGGATCGTCGAAAAGCGGTCACCGGCTGGGTCATGCCCGCTGAATCGACCGAGGTGATGCAATGATCCGCCTGTTCCTGATTTTTTGGCTGGCGGTCGCAGCCGCGCCTGTCCGTGCTGCGGTCGACATCCAGACGCTGACCACCCCCGGAGGCATCGACGCCTGGCTGGTCGAGGAGCACTCGATACCCTTCACCGCCCTTGAGATTCGTTTCAAAGGCGGGACGGTTATGGACCCCGATGGCAAGCGCGGCGTGGTCAACCTGATGACCGGATTGTTGGAAGAAGGCGCCGGCCCGCTCGACAGTCGCGGCTTTTCCGAGGCCCGAGAATCGCTTGCCGCAAGCTTTGAATATCGCGCATACGAGGATGTCATTTCCATATCCGCACGTTTTCTCAGCGAGAACCGTGATCAAGCAATAGCGCTTCTTAAAAGCTCAATCATGGAGCCTACTTTCGAGCAGGCGGATATCGACCGGGTTCGAGAGCAGGTGCTGTCGTCGATTCGCAGCGACAAGACCGATCCGGGGGCAATCGCCAACCGGACCTTCGATGTTCTCGCCTGGGGCGATCATCCCTATGGTTCTTCCGGCGACGGGACCGAAGATAGCGTAAATGGCCTGACTCGCGACGACATCATCGCGGCGCATCAGGGTGCCTTTGCGCGGGATCGGCTGTATGTCTCCGCAGTCGGGGACATCACTGCAGAAGAACTTTCCACGATGCTGGACGACCTCTTTGGGGATTTGCCGGACACCGGTCCGGCGCTGCCCGCAATGGCTAGGTACCAATTGACTGGTGGTGTCACGCTGGTTCCGTTCGACACGCCGCAGTCTGTTGCGCTTTTCGGCCATCAAGGCATCGAGCGCGATGATCCCGACTATATGGCCGCATATATCCTGAACGAGGTTTTTGGCGGTGACGGACAGGATTCGCGGTTGATGACTGAGGTGCGTGAAAAGCGCGGTTTGACCTATGGCGTCGGCACCGTGCTGCTGCCAATGGATTATGGCGCGCTGGTGATGGGTCAGGTCAAATCCGACAATACCAAAATGGCCGATTCCGTTGCTGTCATTCAAGACGAATGGGCCAAGGTCGCCAAGGACGCGATCACCGAGGAAGAATTGACGGATGCCAAGACCTATTTGACCGGCGCCTATGCGTTGCGCTTCGACGGCAATGCCCCGATCGCGCGAATCATGGTCGGTATGCAGATGATCGGTCTGCCGCCGAGCTACGTAACCGATCGCAACGATCAGGTGATGGCGGTGACGCTGGACGAAATTCGACGGGTCGCCAAACGGATCTACCAGCCCGAAAACCTGCATTTTGTAGTGGTCGGACGACCCGAGGGATTGGAAGGAACCAACTAGTTTTCGCGTGGCCGAATCGACTTGGATCATGCTAAGTATGGTGGCATGGCCAACCTCAACCCCAAGATAAGCGAAAACCGTCCAGTGATCCGTCAGCTTGACGAAACCGCGATCAATCGGATTGCGGCCGGCGAGGTGGTGGAGCGACCATCATCTGCGGTGAAAGAGCTGATCGAAAACGCGATCGATGCGGGGGCCGGGCGGATCGACATCGCTTACGCCGATGGCGGCAAGACCTTGATTCGGGTGACGGATGACGGCTGCGGGATGACCGCGCGGGATCTGCCGCTCGCGCTGTCGCGGCATGCGACTTCAAAGCTTGACGGTTCCGATCTTCTGAACATCCACAGCTTCGGCTTTCGTGGCGAAGCGCTGCCGTCTCTGGGCGCGGTCGGGCGCCTCACGATCACCTCTCGTGCTGCTGGGCAGGACGCCGCAGCGATTTCCGTTTCAGGTGGAAGAATGGATCCGGTGCGACCCGCCGCGCTGCGCTCTGGCACTATCGTTGAATTGCGCGATCTCTTTTACGCCACGCCTGCGCGGCTGAAATTCATGCGGTCCGACCGCGCCGAGGCACAGGCTATCGGCGAAGTGGTCAAACGTCTTGCGATGGCAGAACCATTAGTCGGCGTGACCCTGCGAGACGTCACAGGCGGCGGCGAAGGACGGCTGATTTTTCGTGCGGATGCGCAAGACGGCGATCCCATCACCGCAATGCACGGACGTCTCGCCACTGTTCTGGGGCCGGAGTTCATCGACAATGCGCTGGCGATAGATGCAGAGCGCGAAGGTCTGCACCTGACCGGCTACGCCGCGCTGCCGACCTATTCGCGCGGATCTGCGGTAACGCAGTTTCTGTTCGTGAATGGACGCCCGGTGCGCGACAAACTGCTCTACGGAGCGTTGCGGGGGGCGTATCAGGATTTTCTGTCGCGTGACCGGCATCCTGCCGCAGCGTTGTTTCTGGACTGCGACCCGCACCGCGTTGACGTCAATGTGCATCCGGCGAAATCCGAAGTCAGGTTCCGCGAACCGGGGTTGGCGCGCGGGCTGATCGTTTCGGCGCTGCGTCATGCCTTGGCTGAAGCCGGACACCGCGCCTCCTCTACAGTTGCGGGGGCGACGCTCGGGGCTTTCCGCCCGGAAGTTGAAGGGCCGCGCGTCTACCAGATGGACCGGTCCAGACCGGCGGCGCTAGGCGCGGGGCGTCAGGCTCTGGGTCCGGGATTCGCCGAAACGGCAGAACCATTTGCCAGGGTCGATGATCCGATCGAAGAGCAGGGTGCCGAGCACAGGCCGCTTGGCGCGGCGCGGGCACAGCTGCATGAAAACTACATCATTTCCCAAACCCACGACGGCATCGTGATCGTCGATCAGCACGCCGCGCATGAACGGCTTGTCTACGAAAACCTCAAACGGCAGATGTCGGAGAATGGCGTCGCTGCGCAGGCACTTCTGCTTCCCGAGATCGTCGAATTGAGCGACTCCGATGCGGCGCGGTTGCTGGATATGGCTGATGAACTTTCGCGGCTTGGACTGACGCTCGAACCGTTCGGGGGTAACGCGGTCGCCGTCCGGGAAACCCCGGCGATCCTTGGGCAGATTGATGCAAAGGCAATGCTGACAGACATTCTCGATGAGCTTGATGAACTGGGCGACAGCCAGGCGGTACAAAGCCGGATCGAGGCGATCCTGAGCCGGGTCGCCTGCCACGGATCAATTCGTTCAGGCCGCTGGATGCGCGGCGAAGAGATGAACGCGCTGCTGCGAGAGATGGAAGCAACGCCCCATTCCGGCCAGTGCAATCACGGTCGGCCAACTTACGTTGAACTGAAACTGAGCGATATCGAAAGGCTGTTCGGACGCACATGATCCAGATCGGTGAGACCCAATATGCATTCGGCGACCCTATCGTGATCGCAACGGTCATCGGTCTGGCGGCGGTGCTTTTGCTGTTTGTCTTGCTAATCATGTCCGTCCGGCGGGCCGGTGCGTCCGCCAGATTGGCGGCCCCGTTGGCCCAGCAGATGGGGATGCTGGGCCAACAGGTTCGGCTCTTGTCAGATGGACAGCAGCAATTGACCGGCGGACTGAACCACGTGTCCGAAGCACAGGCCGCAAGTCAGGCGAAAATGCTTCAACTGATGGAACAGCGTTTGGCCGATGTCAGCAAGGCGATGGGCGAAAACCTCGATGGGACCTCGCGCCGGACGGCCCAATCGCTTGGCGAACTTCAGCAACGTCTTCTGACGATCGACAAGGCCCAGGAGAACATCGAAAAGCTGTCCGGCAACGTATTGTCCTTGCAGGACATCCTGTCGAACAAACAAACTCGTGGAGCGTTCGGGGAAATCCAGTTGACGGACATCGTCGGCAAGGCGTTGCCGAAGGACAGCTATTCCTTGCAAGCCACGCTTTCAAACGGCCGCCGCGCCGACTGCCTGATCCATTTGCCGAACCCTCCTGGGCCGATCGTGGTGGATGCCAAGTTCCCGTTGGAAGCCTATGAGGCATTGCGAAAAGCCGAAACTGAGTGGGACACGAAGGCAGCTGTCGCGGCGTTCAAGACATCGGTCAAGGCGCATATCAAGGCCATTTCAGAGCGTTACATCCTGGAAGGTGAAACTGCCGATGGTGCGCTGATGTTTCTGCCGTCAGAAGCTATATATGCGGAATTGCATGGAAATTTCCCGGACCTTGTCCGCGAAGGCTTTGCCGCACGCGTGTGGATCGTTTCGCCGACGACATGCATGGCGACATTGAACACGATGCGGGCAATTTTGAAGGACGCGCGGATGCGAGAGCAATCGGGGGCGATCCGGGCAACGTTGAAGCAGTTGCATCGCGATGTCGAACTGGTCGTTGAACGGGTCGGCAAGTTGAACACCCATTTCGCCCAGGCCAGAAGCGATCTCGACGGCATTGGCACAGCCGCTGAAAGAGCCGGGAAGCGGGCGGCTCGACTGGATAATTTCGATTTTGAGGAACTGGCCCCCGACGATCAGAACGTGGTAGCCTTGGCCAAACCAACGTCGTGAGATTCCGGAAAGCGAATGCTCCATGCGAGAAATCAGTGCAGAAAAAGTTGCGTTTGTCATTGTTCGTGCAAGAGAGTTGGAAGCAAAAGTCGGTCGCTGGGATTTGCCCGGCGACACTGCCGATGCCGAGACCATTCTTGAAAGTCGGCGCGGCGACGCGACAGAGCAGGAATTGCGCAGTTTCATTTCGGACCTGAACGACGATGAGAAAGCAGAGCTTGTCGCCGTGATGTGGATTGGTCGTGAGACTTTCGGGGCAGACGAGTTTTCCGAGGCGATCGCGACGGCGAAAGAAGAGGCTACGACCCCGACGGACGATTATCTTTTGGGGATTCCGTTGTTGTCGGACTACCTGGAAGAAGGCTTGTCCAAGCTGGGGGTTGATCCGGGCGATGAGGAAGATGACATCTACAGACCAGTCTGACCGCGCTGCCGCCCTCTAACGTCCTAGTGCTCCTGCGGCGCGATCGAAGGATACCCTGGCGCGCGCCCAAGCGCCGCCCTCCAAATCATTCAGTGCCAAGAGCGTCGGCAGAAGCTGCGCGGCGAAATCTCGCGAGGCTTCGACGGGCAGTAGCGACGGCAAGTTGTCGATCGCCATCACATCCAGCGGCGGATCGTCATGGACGCGGGTTGCCGGATCGTCCCAGGTTGTAGTCTGATCGTAGACCTTCACCGGCGAAAATTCCGATGTCGGGTCGCATGCGATGTCGCCGATCAGGCTCAACCGACGTTGCGCGGTCAAGGAATTGGCCGGTATGAACACCGGGCAGCCGGGGGCTGCCAGGATGCAGTTCAGGAAAATATCGTGCATCAGGATCTCCGGGAACGGTCCTCCATGCGCAGTTTCGGCCAAATCCCAGTCTGTGGTGACAATATCAAGGGCCGCGCAAAAATCCCGGGCGCCGGTGCCGACGCGGCCCTTGGCGCCGATTACGATCACCGACGGGCGCGGCAACAGCGTTGAATTGAGGTCTGCCGCAACATCGTCGATGAGGGCGTCGGCCTCGTCGTAGGGGGCGAGCGGCGGCACTGCATCATCCTGCTTCTGTGCAGCCCAGCATCTTAGTGTAACGGCAGCCCCGGCGAAGCCCGCCCAATAGCCGAATGCAGCGACGCGTCGGCCATCTTCGTCAACAAGATATTCCAGATCATAAAGTGCGCCGCCACCGGCCATGAGCCTTTCGAGCAGCTTCCGACCATCGGGCTGGCCCTTATAAGCATGGCCGAACATGATATGGCGATGGATCAGCGGCGTCCCGTCCGCGGGCAGTTCCTTTAGCCCAAGTATGAAAGCTTCGGTGGGTGCCGTGACCCATGATCCTTCGGCGGCGATGGCGCAGCCTGCCTTGGAATAACCCTCAATGGAGATAGCGCGTGTCTGGGACTCTTCGACAGTGACCGTCATGCCTGCTGCGATCAGGTCTGCCGCGCCTTGGGGGGTCAAACCGACCCGCCGTTCGTTTTCCCGTTGCTCG
Organism: Paracoccaceae bacterium; assembly: GCA_037968535.1. GTDB lineage: Bacteria > Pseudomonadota > Alphaproteobacteria > Rhodobacterales > Rhodobacteraceae > JAHEAO01. The sequence goes on along the minus strand of JBBKVT010000304.1, from coordinate 4,569 downwards.
GCTCGGACCCAGAGATGCGTCATCGGATGCTCCTGTTTGGCGATCGGAGTATGCGAAACGAAGGCTCTTGCCAATGCGCTCCACGTGATATGATCGGCGAGACTCGATGGGCCACGATACGAGTTAATTGAACGAGCGTTTAGAAAATCTCGTCGCGTAACCGCTGACAACGTTTACTTTCAAAATCGGTTCGGCTTTAGTCATGTTGTGGCGGACAAGCGCAAGATTGTTTCGCGGCGAAACCCTGACACCGCAAAGCGGGCGGGGGCCGGACAGCCGGCAATGGGAGGAAACACTTTGGCAGATCCGACGGTCGGGAATGGCGCGTTGACTTCTATTCCGGCCCTGCTGGCGCGGAATGCCCGGAAGTTCGGCGCCGATACCGCTTACCGCGAGAAGGAATTCGGCATCTGGCAAAGCTGGTCGTGGCTGGCCACTTCGGAAGAAATCCGCGCCATCGCGCTTGGACTGCTGTCGCTGGGGATCAACAAGGGCGACTATGTTGCCGTTATCGGACGGAACCGTCCCGCGCTTTATTGGTCGATGGTCGCAGCGCAAAAGGTCGGGGCAATTCCGGTGCCGCTCTATCAAGACGCCGTGGCCGAAGAGATGGCCTATGTGCTGGAGAATTGTGCCGCCCGGTTCGTGATCGCGGCGGATCAGGAACAGGTGGACAAGGTTCTTGAGGTGCAAGAACGCGTCAAGGTCATTGACCATGTGATCTATCTCGACGCGCGCGGCCTGCGCAAATATGACCATTCCCGGCTGCACTCGGTGAAGGACGTGCAGGCTGAAGGCCGCGCCGCCCATGAACGGTTCGAGGCTGAGATGAAGCGGCGCGAGGATGCGATCATATACGACGATACCTGTGTAATGCTCTATACATCCGGCACTACGGGACGGCCCAAGGGCGTGGTTTTGTCGAACCGCAATATCATCGAGACCTCGAAAAATTCGTCCGAGTTCGATCATCTGCGACCTGGCGATGAGATTCTGGCCTATCTTCCGATGGCTTGGGTCGGGGATTTCATCTTTTCGATCGGGCAAGCCTATTGGACGGGCTTTTGCGTCAACTGCCCGGAAAGCGCCGAGACCATGATGACTGATCTGCGCGAGATCGGGCCGACTTACTATTTCGCCCCGCCGCGGGTGTTTGAGACGCAGTTGACGAATGTAATGATCCGGATGGAGGATGCGGGGCGCTTCAAGCGCTGGCTGTTTCGGGTGTTCATGGGTCATGCAAAGTCTGTCGGTCCGGCACTGTTGGACGGCAAGTCCGTCGGCGTCTGGGACCGGTTCAAATACGGGCTGGGTAACATTCTGGTTTATGGCCCGCTGAAGAACACGTTGGGGTTCAGCCGGGTACGAGTTGGCTATACCGCAGGCGAGGCGATCGGGCCCGAGATTTTCGACTTTTACCGTTCGCTTGGGATCAATCTGAAGCAGCTTTACGGACAGACCGAGGCCTCGGTCTTTATCACCCAACAGCCGGATGGAGAGGTGCGGTCGGACACGGTTGGGGTCCCCTCGCCGGGGGTCGAGTTGAAGATTGGCGAGAGTGGCGAGGTCTATTATCGTTCGCCGGGCACCTTCGTGGAGTATTTCAAGAACCCCGAAAGCACCCGCGACACAAAGGATTCCGAGGGCTGGGTGGCAACCGGCGATGCCGGGTTCATCGAGCCCGAGACCGGCCATCTGCGCATCATCGACCGGGCGAAGGACGTGGGCAAGATGGCCGACGGACGGTTGTTTGCCCCAAAATATGTCGAGAACAAGCTGAAGTTCTATCCCAACATTCTGGAAGCGGTGGTCTTTGGAAACGGCAGGGATTATTGCACCGCCTTCATCAACATCGACCTGACCGCTGTCGGCAACTGGGCTGAGCGCAACAACATTGCTTATGCGTCTTATCAAGAGCTTGCGGGACATCCACGCGTCATGGCGATGATCCAGGATCACATCGAAGTGGCGAACCGCAGCATCGCGGAAGACGAGATGTTGTCGGGTTGTCAGGTGCACCGGTTCCTCGTGCTGCACAAGGAACTGGACGCCGATGATGGCGAGATGACCCGAACCCGAAAAGTGCGGCGGCGGTTCGTCGAGGAGAAATTCGCGGACCTTCTTGAAGCGCTCTATGACGGCAAGGACAGCGTCTACACCGAGACCGAAGTGACTTATGAGGATGGCCGCAAGGGCAAGATCAACGCGACCTTGGAAATTCGCGATGTCCCTGTTGTGAACGATACCGGAAGGCTGGCGGCGGAATGAGTTGTCTGGCCTCCGGCGGGAGTATTTCTGAACGGATGAAGGGCGCAGGCCATGCTTGATGCCGGGGCCGAGGGCTATATCACTGAGGACGGCCGCAAGATCGGCGGCGTGCTGATGGAGATGAAGAATATCACGCTGCGCTTTGGGGGCGTCGAGGCGATCAAGGATATTTCCTTCGATATCCGCGAGGGCGAGATCCGGGCTATCATCGGGCCTAACGGGGCGGGCAAATCCAGCATGCTCAATGTTATCAGTGGGTTCTATGTGCCGCAGGACGGCGAGGTCTGGTTCCGCGGGCAGCGGCGGCCGCAGATGAAGCCCTATCAGGTCGCGGCGCTGGGGATCGCGCGGACATTCCAGAACATCGCGCTTTTCGAAGGGATGAGCGTGCTGGACAACATCATGACCGGGCGGCTGACGCACATGAAATCGGGGATCGCGGCGCAGGCTTTGTGGTGGGGCAAGGCGCAGCGGGAAGAGGTTCAGAACCGGGCGCGGGTCGAGCATGTTATTGATTTTCTTGAGATTCAGCATATCCGCAAGACGCCGGTGGCGCGGCTTCCGTATGGGTTGAAGAAACGGGTCGAACTGGCGCGGGCGCTGGCGGCCGAGCCGAAGCTGTTGCTGCTGGACGAGCCGATGGCGGGAATGAACGTCGAGGAGAAAGAGGACATGAGCCGCTTTATCCTTGATGTTAATGATGAATTTGGCACCACCATTGCCTTGATCGAGCATGACATGGGCGTGGTGATGGACCTGAGCGACCGGGTCGTGGTGATGGATTACGGCCGGAAGATCGGCGACGGGACGCCGGATGAGGTGCGGTCCAATCAGGACGTGATCGACGCTTATCTGGGGGTCAGCCATGACTAGACGCCCGGAAAATCGGTGTCTGCGACGCGTCTGCAAACTGTCTGCAAAGTGTATGGCAACCTGTCGGGCACAGCGTCAACTTGGGCATCGAAACCGAGAGAAAGCAGAAGCCGGTGAAAAGCAGATCGAACCGCCAAACGATCGACGAGTATCTCAGGTTTTGGTTGGCAACCATGTTTACGAGGCGAGGTCTGTTGGCGGGCCTGGCCATCGCAACGGCTTTCATTGCGATCAGTCTTTTGATTGGAGCTGGGGAATGAGCAATGCCTGAGCAACTCTTATTCGCGATGGAGGTCACGCTGAACGGTCTGATGGCCGGGGTGCTTTATGCGCTGGTGGCTTTGGGATTCGTGCTGATCTTCAAGGCGTCGGGCATCTTCAACTATGCGCAGGGCGTGATGGCGCTGTTCGCGGCGCTGACGCTGGTCGGGATCATGGACGGGCAGGTGCCGTTTGCCGGGCTGATCAACGCGGTTTTCGGGACCGACGTTCACACATTCGGTTGGACTGTGCCGTCGCTTCTGGCGATCCTGCTGACGCTGGGGGTGATGATCCTGCTGGCGATCCTGGTCGAACGGCTGGTGCTGAAACACCTCGTCAACCAGCCCGATATCATCCTGTTCATGGCGACGATCGGGTTGGCCTATTTCCTCGAGGGATTTGGCGACATCATGTGGGGGTCGGAAATCAAGAGCCTGAACGTGGGTCTGCCGCAGGGAATTTCCGATACTGTCGAAGAGCTGACCTACAACTGGTTCGGCTACGGGTTCTTCATCGACAAGCTGGACATGGTTGCAACCGTGATCGCGGCGCTCTTGGTGATCGGGCTGACGCTGTTTTCGCAATACACAAAGCAGGGCCGAGCGCTGCGGGCGGTGGCGGATGACCATCAGGCGGCTTTGTCGGTCGGCATTTCGCTGCGTTTCATCTGGGTGCTGGTGTGGTCGATTGCAGGCTTCGTGGCCTTGGTTGCGGGGATGATGTGGGGGGCGAAATCGGGGGTGCAGTTTTCGCTGTCGCTGATCGCCTTGAAGGCGCTACCGGTGCTGATGCTGGGCGGGTTCACCTCGATCCCCGGCGCAATTGTCGGCGGGCTGATCATCGGGGTTGGTGAGAAACTGTTCGAGTTTTCGGTCGGTCCCTATATCGGCGGCGCGACCGAGAACTGGTTTGCCTATGTGCTGGCCTTGATTGTTCTGGTGTTCCGGCCGCAGGGCTTGTTCGGCGAACGCATCATCGAGAGGGTGTGAGGATGCATAAGCAGCGCATCGGCGTGGTCTGCATCGACTGCAAGACTGACGACCTGACAGAGGCGGTGGCGTTCTGGTCTGCGATGTTGGGTAAGGACGGCGAGATCGGTGAAAGCCGGAAATACGCCAATTTCGACGATCATACCGGGATGCCGAAGGTTTTGTTGCAGGCAGTGGA
>JBBKVT010000303.1:0-8254 GCA_037968535.1 Paracoccaceae bacterium | reverse complement strand
CGACGCGCTGAAAGAGCGGCTTGTTGTTGGTGATCTCGGACCCATACGCGGCGAGCTTCGGCGAAAAGTCCCGCTGCAATTCTTCGCGCTTTGGGTTGCTGTCGGCGCCTGCGATGTTGAAGAACACGCCCAGCACGCGGTTCAGCTTCGCTTCGGCCTGTTCCAGCGCCTCGATCGTGTTGGCGAAGGTCGGCTTGTCGGGGTTCTCGGCGATCTTGGCGATTTCAGCGCGGGCCTCGTCCATTGCGGTTTCAAACGCCGGGGCGAAATCGTCGTCCTTGATCTGGTCGAAGGGCGGAAGGCCGAAAGGGGTTTTCCAGTCGGCGAGCAGTGGATTGGTCATCGGGTCTCCTTTGGCCATGCAATCTATGGGTTTGCGCGGGGAAGCGAAAGGGGGGACCGACCAAGGGCGCGGCGCGTCAGGTCGGGCGCTCTGCCAGTGCCGGGAAGTCCGGATACCAGCCGGAATGATCGCCCGCGTGGTTCGCCATTCCCGGCTTCGTCAGATAGCCTTTCGGGGGGATGTAGCTGGAGATGGTGCGGGCCGGGTCTTCGCGCCAGGTCAGGTTGAAGGCGCAGAGGTTGGGAAAGAAGCCGATCGCCGAATATGGCAGGTGGTCATGCAGCCACCATGCCAGCGACCGCCAGTCCGCGCCGGTCCGGTAGCGATCGGCAAACCAAGGGATGACAATGCAGGCGGTGGCACCCATTCGCCCTGCGGCGTCGCGCTGGTCCCAGATGTGGCCCGCGCGGTTGTATTCGTTCGAGCCGCAATTGTAGCCGGGTTTGCCGGCCATCTGAAGATCGCTGCCGAACCGGTTGACGCTGGCGGAACGGTAGGCGGACCGGATGGCGATACGGCCGAAGCTGTCTTGCAGTGGTTCCAACAGGTCTTCGCAAAGGCGGGTGCCCGCGGCGACGGCAAGATCGGGATTGCTCGGAATGTTCGGGATGCCGTGCAGGTTGGCTATCTCGCTATACAGGAAATCGCGGAAGTAGAAGCTGCGCGACAGTCGGACGCGGCCGAGATCGTTGAGGGTCGAGACGCTATTGGGGGCTCGCATCGCCGATCTCCTTGCTAGTCGCTGGTCCGTTGCCGCATCCGGCGTTCCAGCCGTCTGAGTCCCAGCGAAAGGCTGACGGTGATGATCAGATAGATCATCGCGACCACGTTGTAGGTCTCGAAATACCGGAAATTGCCCGCCGCGGTGACCTTGCCCAATTGGGTGACGTCGGCCACGCCCAGCACCGAGACCAGCGAGCTATCCTTGACCATTGCGACGAAATCGTTGCCGTAGGGCGGCAGGATCGTGCGGAAGGCCTGCGGGAAGACGATCAGGCGGAAGCGTTGCCAGGGGCGCAGGCCCAGCGCCTCGGCGGCCTCGATCTGGCCGGGATCGACAGACAGGATACCGGCGCGGAAGATCTCGGCGAGGAATGCTGCATAACCGATGGTAAGGGCGATCACGGCGCGCCACAGCAGCGAGAAATCGCGGGCACGGATCGGATCGAAGCCCAGCGACTGTGCCAGCCAGTTCCAGCCCCCGACCATTGCGGGCGCGACGACGAAGGCGACGTAGAGCAGCAGCACGATGATCGGGATGCCGCGGATGATCTCGACGTAGAACCGCGCCAGTTGCCGCAGGATCAGGTAGCGCGAGAGTGCGGCCAGCGCCAGCAACAGCCCGATGATCGAAGCCAGCGCATAGCCGGTCAGCGTCACGAAAACGGTGATGCCAAGGCCCTTGGCCAGCGTCGTCAGCACCTGCGCGTAGAGATCATCCGCGACGATCCGGTACATCAGATAGGCGGCCAGCCCGCCAGCAACGACCAGCCAGTACGGGAAATCCCGGTCTTGCGGCGGGCTGGGGATCATTGCATCAGGTGCCCGCTGCCGGGGCGCCCGTTTTGCGGGGGATCATCCTCCGACTTTGAAATCGAGGAACCACTTCTTGTTCAGCGCATCAATCGTGCCGTCATCCTTCATCGACTGGATCGCGGCGTTGACCGGCTCGACAAGGTCAGAGCCTTTCGGGAAGATAAAGCCGAAATCCTCGGTTCCCAGCTTCTCGCCGACGATCTTCAGTTTGCCTTCGGAGGCGGCGACATAGCCTTCGCCCGCCGTGCCGTCGGTCAGCACAAGATCGACGTCGCCCGCCCGCAGTGCCTGCACGCCCGCGCCGAACGTCTCGAACAGCTTGACGCGGGGGTTCTGTTCATCGCCGTCCAGCACGTCATAGACGCCGACGTAGAACGGCGTGGTGCCGGGCTGGGCGGCCATCAAGAGGTCCGGAGCGGCACCGAAACTGGCGGCATCGGTGAAGCGGTCTTCGTCCCCGCGCGTCAGCATGACCATTTCGGACCGCATGTAGGGATCCGAGAAATCCACCACCTCGGCGCGGTCGTCGCGGATCGTGATGCCGGTCATGCCAAGGTCGAACTGGCCTTGCGACACCGCCGGGATCATCGCGTCCCAGCTGATGTTCTCATAGCTGACGGTGATGTTGATGCGCTTGGCGATTTCCGCCATCGCGTCATATTCCCAGCCCACGGCATTACCCGAAGGATCGATGAACTGCAGCGGCGGGTAGGCGTTTTCCGTAACGACTGTCACTTCCTGCCCGTCAAGGTCGGGCAGATCAGCGGCACTGGCGAAGGTCGCGAAAGTGGCGGCGGCAACAGCCGCGGCGGTGGCAAGCAGTCTCATGGTCAGGGCTCCCCGGTTGGTTCGCGCCAGATTAGGGCGCGGATGGTGCAGGTGACAAGGGTATCGCGATCGTCAGGCAGGCTCGCCGCCCAGCACTTCCCAGAAATCCGCCCGCAGATTTTGGTGCGGAAACGGGGTGTCGGGAACCGGCACGTCGAGGAACTGGCAAAGCGGCGTCCATCCGTCGGCGACATCGAACACCAGCAAACGCTCCGCAGGGATCGCCGCGCGAACTTCATCGGCGCGCCGACGATATGCGGCGATGGCCATGTCACGGTCGGCCATGCCGCCGTTGAAGGTGTTGTCCCGGATCATGTCATGCGTCGCGGTCATCATGTCAGAGATATGCGGCGGCAGCGGCAAGGTCGGGTAGGTGACCATCAGCTTGCCGATGGTCGTCGAAAAGCTCTTCCACCACTTGTCTTCCGGCCGGTGGGTGTGAACGACCTTCGCCTCCGGATACGCTTCGGCCAGTTCGCGCCAAACATGCGCGCCCGGCCAGTCCACCTGCGAGTTGTAGCCGTCGAACACGACGTCCAAGTCCACGGTTTCGCCTGCCGCGATGGCCTGCCAGTGCGCGACCTGTTCGGGGTGTTCAATGACCTCGTGCATGTGATGACACGGTGCATGCCCCAGTTGTTCCAGAGCCGCTTTCAATGATTTGGTGCCGGTCCGTCCGAAGCCGGACCCGATTACGCTGAGTGCCAAAATTTTTCACCCCTGAAAAACCTCGGCATTCGCCGGGTTTGGCGCGCAGTATGAACCGCGCCGGGCCGTTCTCAAAAGAAAAACGCAGGGGGCAATGCGCGACGGAAATTTTGCATGCACTGGCAAAAGCCGCGGCGAGGCCATGGCGCAGGCCCGCGCCACGGCCCTTGAATGGTCAGTCGACCGAGACCAGTTCGATGTCGAATTTCAGGTCCTGTCCGGCCAGCGGGTGGTTGGCGTCGAGCGTGACAGTTTCTTCGTCAACCTCGGCCACCGTCACGGGCACTGCGCGGCCATCCGGTGTCTGCATCTGCAACTGGCTGCCGGGCTCTAGCGGGATGTCGGCGGGAATACCGGCGCGGGGCACTTCCTGGCGGGCATTCGGATCGACCGCGCCGTAAGCCGATTCGGCGGGAACCTCGACGGATTTGGTGTCACCGACCGCCATTCCGGGCAGTGCCTGATCCAGTCCGGGAATGATCTGGCCGGATCCGACCTCGAATTCCAACGGATCGCGGCCTTGCGATGTGTCGAACTGAGTGCCGTCCTGAAGGGTTCCGGTGTAGTGAATGCGCACGGTGTCGCCGGTCTTGACCTGAGTCATGTTTTCTCTCTCGTTGTGATGGGGATGAGTTTCAAAGGCCGCTGCGTTGCGGGTGCTTTACTGGTAGCTATCCTAACGGGACGGGACCGGAACGTAAACCCGAGGGTTCAGCCGCAGACCGGGCAGTCGGCGCGGCGTTTCAGGGCGATCACCCGGACATCCGCATGAAGGGCGTCGTAGATCAGCATCCGGCCCCGCAGCCCCTCGCCCGCCTCGGCGATCGCCTTGACCGCCTCGACCGCCATCATCGCACCGATGACGCCGGGCAAAGGCGCAAGAACCCCCACTTCGGCGCAGGACGGTGCAAGTCCTGGGGCGGGCGCTTGGGGGAAGATGCACTGGTAGCACGGCGTGCCGCGGGCCGGGTCGAACAGGCTGATCTGGCCTTCCCATTGCGACAGCGCGCCCGAAATCAGCGGTTTTCGCGCCGTTGTCGCGGCTTGGTTGACCAGGAACCGGGTTTCAAAATTGTCGCTGCCGTCGAGGATCAAGTCATAGTCGGCGAACAGGCTGTCGGCAGCGTCCGCCGTCAGGCGGCGGTGATAGGGACGCACGCTGATCGCCGGGTTTTGCGCTTTCATCGCGGCCTCGGCGGAGAACACCTTGGGCATGCCGATCCGGGCGTCGGTGTGGATGATCTGACGTTGCAGGTTGGAATTGTCGACCGTATCGCCGTCGATCACCCCAATGGTGCCGACGCCGACCGCCGCGAGATATTGCAGGGCAGGCGAACCCAGGCCGCCTGCCCCGATCACCAGAACCTTGGCCGTCTTCAGTCTTTTCTGCCCCGGCCCGCCGATTTCCCTGAGCACGATATGGCGGGCGTAGCGATCCAGTTCGGCCTCGCTGAACGTGCCGACCGGACCTGTTGGGGTCGCCTCTGGCCGGGCGCGAAGGTGCATCGCGCGCAACGCCAGCCGGTAACCCCAGATCAACGCCACGAAGCCCGCGACCAGCAGCCATTCACCCAGCGAGCCGCCCAGACTTTGCCGCATCAGATGGGAATGCGGCAGGACCAGCAGCGCCAGCAGGATCGCGAGGTAAAGCAGGCCGATCATCGCCCAGCGAGCGCGTGCCGGCGCCCCGGTCAGATAGCCTAACCCCCAGAGGCCGGCGGCAAAGATCAGGAACCACAGCATCAGTCGCGCCCGGTTGAGCCAAAGCCACCCGCGTCGCGGGCAGTCCGGGACAGATCTTCGGCCAGCTCGAAACGGGCTTGGACGACCGGGGCCACGATCAGCTGTGCGATCCGGTCGCCGTGCCGGACCAAGTAGGGCTCGGCGCCCAGGTTGATCAGCAACACACCCAGCGGCCCACGATAGTCGCTGTCGATGGTTCCCGGTGTGTTGGGCAATGTGATGCCGTGCTTCAGCGCAAGGCCGGAGCGCGGCCGGATCTGCATCTCGAACCCGTGCGGGATCTCGACCCGCAGGCCCGTCGGCACGATGCGGCGCTGCATCGACCCAAGGGTCAGGCCGGTCTCGCGCAGATCGGGCGGCAGGTTGGCACGGATATCGGCGCCCGCAGCCCCGCTGGTTTCATAGGCGGGCAGCGGGACCGCGCTGTCGGCCTCGTCGTCCCGGATCACCCGCAGGACGGGGGTCATGCGCCTGCCCTTCTTCTTGATCGAATTGATCGAAATATCCCCGCCGGAGCCAAAAAGGTCATTTCGCAATCGCCTTGGCGATCGCTGCGGCAAGGCGTGTGGCGACCTGGTCCTTCGACATCCGCGGCCAGTCCTCGGCCCCCGCCTCGGTGATCAGGGTGACCGCATTCTCGGTGCCGCCCATGATGCCGGTGGCTGGCGACACGTCATTGGCAAGGATCCAGTCGCAGCCCTTGCGTTTGCGCTTGGCTGTCGCGTTGGCCGTCACATTGTCGGTTTCGGCGGCAAATCCGACCACCAACTGCGGGCGGGCGTTCGTCATCGCGGCAACGGTCGCGAGGATGTCGGGATTCTCGGCAAATTCCAGGTTTGGCGGCTTGCCCTCGACGTCTTTCTTGATCTTCGATCCGGCTTCGGTTGTCACTCGCCAGTCGGCGACCGCGGCCGCGAAGACCGCCACCTCGGCGGGCAGTGCTGCCTGCACGGCGTCGAGCATCTGGCTGGCGGTCTGAACCTGGATCACCTTCACGCCCGGCGGCGGCGGCACATCGGCGGGGCCGGTGATGAACGTCACATCCGCGCCCAGCGCCGACAGGGCGCGCGCGATCGCGGCACCCTGCGCGCCAGACGATCGATTGGCGATATAGCGCACCGGGTCGATCGGCTCGTGGGTCGGGCCAGAGGTCACCAGGACGTGTCTGCCGCGCAGCGGTCCGTCGCGCAGCGCGTCGCCGACCGCCTCGACGATTGCGGCGGGTTCCGCCATTCGTCCCGGCCCGTATTCGCCGCAGGCCATGTCGCCTTCATCGGGACCGACGCGCAAGATGCCGTCTTTTTCCAGCGTCGCAAGGTTGCGCTGGTTGGCCGGGTGCAGCCACATCCGCACGTTCATCGCGGGGGCAATCAGCACGCGCTTATCGGTGGCCATCAGCAGGGTCGAGGCAAGGTCGTTTGCCAGCCCGTTCGCCATTTTCGCCATCAGGTCGGCGGTTGCCGGGGCCACGACCACCAGATCGGCGGCGCGGGAAAGCTCGATGTGGCCCATCTCGGCCTCATCGGTCAGGTCGAAAAGGTCGCGGTAGACCTTTTGCGCGGCCAGGGCGGAGGCGGACAGCGGGGTGACGAATTCCTCGGCGGCTTTGGTGAGCACCGGGGTCACGGTCGCGCCCTGTTCACGCAGGCGGCGGATCAGCTCGAGCGATTTGAAGGCCGCGATGCCGCCGCCGATAATGAGCAAGATACGTTTGCCTGCGAGCATGGCCTGTCCTTTGGCGCTGTTGGTCCATGATTAGGCGCGGGCGGGGGGGAACTCAACCGTTTCGGAATCGCGCGCCTGCGGCGCAAGATAGGGTTTGCGCCCCGCTTCGCGGAACGCGATGCCTTCGGCGAGGATATTTGCGGCCTTATGTATCAAACGCACCAACCGGAGTAATAAAATGCTCCACATGCGCGAACCGAGTGTGCCATCGTCACTAAAAGCGAGGTGACACATGAACCAATCCGAAAAAGATACTCCAACGGAAACGCCGGAATTTCCGATCATCGGCGATCCTTCACTCGCGCCGACTATTTTTGTGGACGGATTTCAAGGCTTGTCCATTGTGAACGACGTTGCAAAAATCACCATGTTCCAGGTTGTTCAGGATGTTCGAGAGCCGGAACTTCCATTGAAGCGTGTGGTAGTAGGCAGGCTAGCAATGTCACCGGCTTCGCTGGTGCAATTACTCCAATGGCTTCAAAACAACGTCAAAGTCGAAAAGACAACAAGTGGCCCGAAATAGTTCACAGAACTCCGGCACGTTACCGGACGTTAAGCCTTCTGTGGTCTCCGGGACGCGGAAGCGTCTTTATGCGCAAGACGAGCATAGTGTTATGATAAACCGTGATAAATTCGATGCCTTAGAGGGCGTTTGGGCGGACCAGAACTTGCTTACGCACCTAGGTCTATCACTGCTCGTCTTTGGGCTTTCGCTTGGAGTAGAATCTGGAATCACATACAGCCGTACCCAAGACGCGACAGCATTTTCTATTCTGGTCGTGTGTATTGGGGCGACTATCATCGGCCTCGTGCTCGGTGGCGTTGGGCTGCAAAAGAGAGACAAGTATAAGAATTTGAGAAAAAGTCTCTTTGATGATCAGCACTTGATTTCTGACGAAACGATTTTGCTTGCCTCTGATGGTTCTAAGGTCCGTATCGACAACCTCAATCAAGGCGAAGGTCTCGACAGCCAATCGAAGCTAAGCATAACAGAAGGAACGCAGCCGAAAATCCGCCGCGGCTGATCTTGTTGTTCAAGTTGCGCTCATTCTCTTGGATTCCCACTTCGGCCATGAGTTCAGCCAGTTGAGCGTAAGTAACCCCCCGACGCCTCAATTCCCCCTTCAAAAGGTTCTTGGCCTTCGTTTCGTATTCAATGTTCACGGGGTCTGATTTCTTCATGTCATTACCTATATCATCGTTTTTTATGATATATACACTTGAATGTAGTTATAAAAGTATCCATATATGATGCACAATATCATCGGATACGATGACAATGGCCCAACATTTCCTTCTCTCGGCAAAAGCCGCACCCTCAGCCTTCGCACGATCTACAAGGCTGGCGAGGAAGCCCCTTACCAGACGTTC
>JBBKVT010000302.1:0-2547 GCA_037968535.1 Paracoccaceae bacterium | reverse complement strand
ATCGACTTCGCAGGCACCGTCGAGACGTCTTCCGACGACCGCTACAAGCCCGGCGACAAGGTGGTGCTGACGGGCTGGCGGGTCGGCGAGGCGCATTGGGGCGGTTATTCGCAGAAGGCGCGGGTCAAGGCCGACTGGCTGGTGCCATTGCCCGAAGGTTTGACGACACGGGCTGCCATGGCCGTGGGTACGGCCGGGTTTACCGCGATGCTGGCAGTCATGGCGTTGGAAGACCACGGGCTGAAGACTGGCCACGGCCCGGTACTGGTCACCGGAGCTGCGGGCGGTGTGGGATCGGTAGCAACGGCGATTCTGGCGCATCTGGGCCACGAGGTTGCCGCGGTGACCGGCCGACCCGAGACTGCCGACTACCTCAGATCGCTTGGCGCTTCACAGATCGTCCCGCGCGAGGAACTGACCGAGGTGACGCGCAAGCCGCTTGAGGGCGAAGCATGGGCTGGATGCGTCGATGCGGTCGCAGGAGTTATGCTGGGCCGCGTGTTGAAACAGATGAAGTATGGCGCATCGGTCGCCGCCGTAGGTCTGGCTGGCGGGGCCGCCATTGAAGGCGGGCTGATCACGCCCTTCATTCTGCGCGGCGTCAACCTGTTGGGCATCGACAGCGTGATGCAACGCTATGACAATCGGGTGCGTGCCTGGGCCCGGATTGCGAAAGACCTGCCGATGGACAAGCTGGACGCGATGATCCAGCCCGCGACGCTGGACGATTTGCCCAAGCTTGGGGCCGCAATCCTGAACGGTCAGGTCAAGGGTCGCGTGGTTGTCGATCTGAACGGCTGACGCGGAGTTCGCCGACGCCCGGCCGAATGTCCGGGGGCCGCTTGACCCCTGCCGATTTCCCCGCCATGCCTTGCGCCGGAGGTATTTCATGCAGTTGGATGTTGATTTCGTTCGGGCTCAGTTTCCGGCCTTTTCCGAACCTTCGCTCGCCAAGCAGGGGTTCTTCGAAAACGCCGGAGGATCCTACGCCTGCACCCCGGTGATCGAACGGCTGACCCGGTTCTACCGCGAGCGCAAGGTGCAGCCATACGGACCCTATGACGCCAGCCGTGTCGGCGGCGAAGAGATGGACGAAGCGCGGCATCGGCTGGCCGCCATGCTGGGCGTAAAGACTGACGAGGTCAGCTTTGGCCCCTCGACGACGCAGAATACCTATGTTCTGGCACAGGCGTTCCGGCAGCATATGCGGCCGGGCGAGGCGATCATCGTGACCAACCAGGATCACGAGGCGAATTCAGGTCCGTGGCGGCGTCTGGCTGATGCGGGGATCGAGGTTCGGGAATGGCAGATCGACCCCGAAACCGGACATCTGGACCCAAGCGGACTTGATGCACTTCTGGACGACAAGGTTCGGCTGGTCTGCTTTCCGCACTGCTCGAACGTGGTCGGCGAGATCAACGATGTCGCGGCAATCAGCGCCAAGGTTCACGCAGCAGGGGCGGCGGTCTGCGTTGACGGCGTCAGCTATGCGCCGCACGGCTTTCCGAATGTCGGCAATCTTGGCGCGGATATTTACCTGTTCTCGGCTTACAAGACGTACGGACCGCATCAGGGGATCATGGTGATCCGGCGCGCTTTGGGCGAGGCGCTGCCCAATCAGGGACATTTCTTCAATGACGGCGTGCTTTACGCGCGCTTCACCCCGGCGGGACCAGATCACGCCCAGATCGCGGCCTGTGCAGGCATGGCCGACTATGTAGAGACGCTTTATTCGCGCCACCACAAGGACCACCGCGACGCGGCCGGTCGGGCGAGTGCGGTGCACGACATGATGCGGCGCCACGAGGTGCGGTTGCTGCAACCGCTGCTGGATTATCTGACCGCAAAGAACTCGGTCCGTCTGCTTGGGTCTACAGACGCGACGCGACGAGCGCCAACAGTTGCGGTTGAACTGACAGGATCCGCTCAAGCTGCCGCCGCAGCGCTGGCGCCGCACGGCATCAACGCTGGCGGCGGCGATTTTTATGCCGTGCGTCCGTTGCGCGCGATGGGTGTCGATCCCGAAAAAGGCGTGCTGCGCCTCAGCTTTGTCCATTACACCACCCGGTCCGAGGTTGACCAACTGATCCGCGCCCTAGATCACGTCCTGTAGGCGGGCCCAGTCCCGCGAAAAGGCGGGAGGCCGAGCGTGGCGGACGGGCCTATCCTGTTGTGGTTCAGGCGTGATTTGCGGCTGTCGGATCATGCCGCACTGGATTTTGCGCGGCGGAGCGGACGCGCGGTCATTCCGGTTTTCATTCTGGATGAAGTTGCAGAGGGTCTTGGTGCCGCACCGAAGTGGCGACTGGGGTTTGGGATTCAGGCATTGGCCAGTGCGCTGGAGGCGATCGGATCGCGGCTGATCTTGCGGCGTGGCAAAGCGCTGGACGTGCTGTCAGAGTTGATCAGGGACACCGGCGCGAGGTCAGTCTATTGGTCGCGCCTCTACGATCCGGCGTCGATCGCACGCGACACGGCGGTGAAAGCTGCGTTGCGCAGGGCCGCTGTCGAGGTCCGCAGTTTCAACGCGCATCTGTTGTTCGAGCC
>JBBKVT010000301.1:0-15432 GCA_037968535.1 Paracoccaceae bacterium | reverse complement strand
CTCCTACGGAGCCGCGATGAAGGTCATAGGCAATGTTCCGAAACAAGAGACCGGGCGCTGGCTGAACAATCGGGCGGAGAATTCTCACCTGCCTTTTCGACGACGAGAACGAGCGATGCTCCGATTTCGTCGTATGCGATGTTTGCAGAAATTCGCCTCGGTGCACGCATCTGTCCACAACCACTTCAACCAGGAACGCCACCTCTGCTCACGCCACAATTTCAAGCTGAACCGTGCCGCAGCTCTTGCCGAGTGGCGCGGTCTTGGCGCGGCTTAACGGGCAGTCTCACTGTCTTTGTAGAGACTAGTTCGCATTCGTCTGATGGTGTGGACGGCTCCACCCGAACGGCATCGCGATGTGCCATGCTGGTGCTGTTTCAAACCAACAGTGGGAAGGAGCCCTCCACATGCAGATTACAACACTCGGGATTGATCTCGCCAAGTCTGTTTTCCAGCTTCACGGGGTGGATGCGGATGGAGCCGTTGTTTTGCAGAAGAAGCTTCGGCGTGGTGCCGTGCTCGACTTTCTTGGCAAGCTGGGCCCCTGCCTTGTCGGCATGGAGGCCTGCGCGACATCGCATTATTGGGCGCGGGAGATAACCGCGCTTGGCCACGACGTGCGGTTGATCCCGCCGGCCTATGTAAAGCCATACGTCAAACGACAAAAGAACGACGCGGCCGACGCCGAGGCGATCTGCGAGGCAGTCACCCGGCCGAACATGCGTTTTGTCCCGGTTAAGACGGAGGAGCAGCAGAGCGTCCTGGTCCTGCATCGGTCGCGCGATCTGTTGATGCGGCAGCGCACGATGATCCTGAATGCCATCCGGGCACATTTCGCCGAGTTCGGGATCATCGCGGCCCAAGGACCGCGAAGGGTGGCAAAACTTGTCGGGCGTCTAAGTGACCGGGATGACCTCGGGCTGCCCACCATCGCCCGGTCCGCGCTTCTGTCCTTGGGAGATCAGCTCGAGAACCTGGCCGAAGAGATCGGCAAGATCGAACGGCAGCTGCTGGTGTGGCACCGGCAGAGCGCCGCGAGCCAGCGGCTCGAGACGATCCCGGGCGTGGGCATTATCACCGCCACGGCGCTCGCCGCCAGCGTGCCCGATCCAGCCGTCTTCAGGTCGGGACGTCAGTTCGCAGCCTACCTTGGCCTTGTGCCTCGACAGAACTCGTCGGGCGGCAAGGATCGGCTCGGGCACATCTCGAAGATGGGCAACGGCTACCTTCGACGGTTGCTTGTCGTCGGCGCCACATCCGTCACTCGGCGGGCGCCAACCAATGACACCAGAACCGGCGCCTGGGTCAGGTCGCTGCTGGAGCGCAAGCCTACCCGGGTTGTCACCGTCGCGATCGCCAACAAGACTGCCCGAACCGCATGGGCACTGCTCGCGAAGGGAGAAACTTACAAGGCCACGCTGGCCATCTGAACAAAGGAGGCACATGCGGCGCCTGACATCGCCGCAAACGAATGCAAGGGCAGAAGTGAGTGATGATGATCAAGCGAGACCGCTGCCGGGACACCCCCAGGTGCTGTCAGGGCGCAATAGCTCGGTAGTTTGATTGGGACCCGGTATGCGGACTTCATCAGGGCCAGCGGTCAGATGCACCGCGTCAACAGGCCGGACAAATGACCGCAACCTGCTTCGATCATCGTCGCTCAAAAAATCTCTTGCAAAACAGGAGCCGTCCACAAATGACAGCAACCAACCAAGGTCAGCGTCCTAGGCGTGCGTGCGACCGCAGTACCTCGAAAATGCGTCGCCCTATTGGCCTATCTGACCCTGCGCCGCTACGAAACAATTTCGCGGGAGATCCTGTGTGCACTGCTGTGGCCCGACAGCGCCGATCAGCAAGCTCGCGCAAGCCTGCGCCAGACGCTTGCCGTTTTGCGAAAGGCGCTGGGATCGGCAGACGCCGCAATCGTGTCAGATGCCACGTCACTTGGCATTGACCCCGCCCTGTACCTCGCGTTGATCCCTGCTCATAAACATCTCCTTCTTCCCAAATCTGGGAGGTTAAAGAAAATGTCTCGCGAGTAACGGCATATCTACACTTGTCTTTAGCCTGGACATCGCAACGGTCAAGGGGCTGTACGGGAGCGTCAGCGCGCGGCGACTTCGTTGACAAGTGTGTCGGTGGTGAGCGTTCGGCAATAGCCCGCGAAGGCGTCGAGAGCTCGGACGTGCCGGACCTCGCTGTGGGTGGCGCAGGCGTCCGAGACGCAGATCGGGTAGAAACCACGGTCGGCGGCGTCCCGCACGGTGTGATCGACGCATTGATCAGTCAGAAATCCCGTCACGATAAGCGTGTCGATGCCGATGTTGCGTAGCAGATACTCGATGTTGGTGGAGTTGAAGACGCCGGACGAGGTCTTGGGTAGGATGATCTCGTCGCCTTCGGGCGCGACAGCGTCGAGCACCTTTGCTTCCCACGAACCCTTGGCGATGAAGAACTTCGAGAGCTTGTAGTCGAGGCTGCGGTCGCGGCCATCCTCGGTCAGGTTTTCCATTACCGTGTACATCACCTCTGCGTCGGCTGCGCGAAAGGCCGTGAGCAGGCGCTGGAGGTTGGGTAGCACGGTCGATTGAAGCTTGGTGTCGAAGTAGGGCTGCGCCGCGGCGACCTCGGGGTTCCAGACGTAGTTCTGCGTGTCGATGAGCAACAGGCAGGTCCGTGCGGGATCGAACGGGCGGAGGCGGCTGAGCGCGGTGTCTTCGGGGCGTTGCATGGTACTCTTTCGGTCTAAGGGGGGGCAGGGCCCCGGAGGTCAGTCGAGGGTGTGCGGGGGCCGCCAGATATCGCGGCGTGCCAGAAGCGTCTCGATCCGCCGGGCGATGGCGAGCAGCCTTACCTCTGTTCGCGGGGCACCGATGAGCTGCAGCCCGGCAGGCATCCCGGCCGCGTCCAGGCCCACAGGGAGGGTCACGGCGCATAGCCCCAGGAAGCTGACGACGCAGGTGTTGCGTAGCATCAGCAGATTGAGCCGGGCGTAGGTGTCGTCCTCGTCGAGATCGGAGACTCGGGGCGGGGTGAGCGGGACGGTCGGGCTGATGATGGCATCGAAGGGTGCGAGTAGTGCGGCTGCATTTCGGGCGAGGTGGTTGTAGCGCGCCGTTCGGTCGAGGAATTCCCAGGCTTCGAGGGCCTTGCCGTCGTCCATCCGGCGCTTTACGCGGGGATCGAGCGTGTCGAGCCACTCCGGCAGCGTGGAGCGCAGGAAGGCATAGAGTTCGGCAGAGACAATACCGCCTAGCCGGTAGAGTTCGAAGACCTCGGCGGCGCCCGGAAGAGGCTGATCGACGAGAACCGCGCCATCGGCTTCGAGTAGCGGCAGCACTTCGGAGACACGCTCGGCCACGCCGGGAGAGGTGTCAGACCAAAAGAAGGGTTCGGCGATCCCGATCCGCAATTCTGTGCCGTGGTCGGATTGGGGCACGGTCGCTCCGTCAATCCATTCAAACGCGTGGGCGGCGTCGACGACGCTGCGGGTTAGGATGCCGGGTGTGTCGAAGCTGGGGCTAAGCGGGACGATCCCGTCTGTTGACCAGCGCCCCAGCGTAGTCTTCAGGCCGACGGTCCCCGTGAGGCTTGCCGGAATACGGACCGACCCGCCCGTGTCGGTGCCGAATGCCACAAGGGCCGTGCCCTCGACGACCGAGACCCCGGCGCCGCTGCTCGATCCGCCGGGGGCGCGGTGTGTCGCGGGATCGCGCGGATTCCAGGGCACCGGGTGGTGGCGGCTGGTGCCGAGACCGCCGAAGGCGTACTCTACCGTATGGGTTTTACCGACGATCACCGCGAGCTGGCGGCGAAGTCCGGTGACAACGGATCCCTCCGTCGACCAGCCCGGCGGCAGCTGGCGCGGCGATCCGGCGTATGTCGGCAGCCCGGCCACCCCGTAGAGATCCTTGAGCGACAAAGGGATGCCCTGAAGACCGCCAAGGCGGGTGCCTGCAGTGAATGCCGCATCGGCCGCCGCAGCCTGTCGCCTGGCAAAGTCGGGGGTCCATGTGACATAGGCATCGAGAGCGGGATCGTGGCGTTCCAATGTCGCCTCGGTCACAGCACGGGCGGTCAGGGTTCCGTCCTCAAGCCGTCCGGCGATGGCGCGGAGACTGAGGCTGTGGATCGGATCGATCATCTGTCAGGTCTCGCCAGACAGGACGCGCCGGACCGCGATTGGATCGGGCATTGCGCCGCTTTGGTGAAAGTCGTCGAGGAATGGCATCAGTCCAGCGGGCAATGGGAAGACGTCCGCAAGCGGGAAGCCTTCGAGGAGGAGGCCCTGAGAGAACGCGTCTTTTGCCATCGCTGTTGCTTGCCGGTCAAGAAGCAGGTCGACAAGGGGACGGGTCAGGACGAGGGCGCCGTCCCTGTCCGCCAGGACCCAGTCATCGGGCAGTACTGTGACGCCCGCAAAGCAGACCGGATGCTGGCAGTCGAAGGGGATGAGGGTCGCGTGGGCAGCCATTGGCGCGACACCCCGCGCCTGCACCGGAAGGCCCGATTCAGCCAAACCGTCCTCATCACGGACCGCGCCGTCGACAAGCGCACCCTGCGCGCCACATGCCTTGGCGCGCGTGGCAAGCATGTCCCCGAGAACCGCACCTTTCATCGATCCGCCAGCGCAGAGCATGAGGACTTCTCCGGGCTCCAGCGCGTCAATCAGGAGGAAGTTCGCGGGTGGTCCAGGACGCCGCAGTTCCGGTCGCCCCGGCAGGAATTCGATCAGGCGCACTGGGCCTGCGATCGACGCCGAGTGATTAGTCATCGGCCGGAGGCCAGTCACGACCCGGTCGCCGAGGCCTTCGTCACGGAGAATATCACAGGCTATGGTCGTCGGAATCCGGCCCAGACGGTCTGCCACTTTCACCGCGTCGGTTGAATTGTCCATCGTATACCCTTTGCTGCCAGGCCTTCAGACCATGATGTCGCCGCCGTTGGGGTTGAAGGTCGCGCCAACGTAGAAGGCCGCGTCCTCGCACGCGAGGAGAAGCGCGGTCGGTGTGACCTCTTCCACGCGCCCCTGTCGGCCGATGACCAGTTCATCCTGCTTCTTTGCCGACCATTCCGGCGGTAGCCGCATGTCTGTCTCGAGCGGTCCGGGGCAGATCGCGTTCACAGCGATGCCATGCCGCGTGACCTCGTAGGCGAGCGAACGGGTCATCCCGAGTATCCCTGCCTTGGCAGCGGCATAGTGGGCCATGCCCTCGCCGCCCTTGTGCGCGAGTTGTGAGCTGATGTTGATGATCCGGCCATAGCCCCGCGCACGCATATGGAGCAACACCGCGCGTGTGCAGAAGAATATGCTGGTGAGGTTGGTACGGAGCATTTCGTCCCACATGGCCGTTGTCATGTCCTCAACAAGAGAGACCGTGGCGATGCCGGCGTTGTTGACGAGGATGTCGGGGGGGCCGAGCGCTGCGACCGACTGGGCTATGGCTGCGTTCACGGCACTTTCGTCCCCGACATCGAGCGTGACAGCGACGCTGTTCCGTCCGGTGTCGAGGATCGCCTGTGCGACACGCGCAGCGCCGTCGGTATTGCGGTCGAGTACAGCGACATCCGCGCCTTCAGCGGCGTAGGCCATTGCTATCCCCCGTCCTAGTCCTGTAGCGGCGCCGGTCACGATGGCGACGCGGCCATCCAGTTTTCCCATGGGTCTTCTCCCTTTGGCGGGGTCGGGTTTGCCCACATCCCGCCGGATCGGTATTTCAGTAGATCTCGACGTACCGTTTGCACAGTTCGGCTGGAGCCCAGTCGCGGCTGATCTCGGCCTCTGAGCCCTTATTGGCAAGGTAGGCCTCGAGAAGTTTTTCGGGCAGGAATCCAATGACGATCGGGTCAGCCTTCAGGGCTGCAAGCGCCTCATCAAGAGACGATGGCAATCGCTTAATATTCTTGTCTTTTCGATCCATTTCTGACATCATTTCGGGGTCTTCGCCTTCGGTCGGGCTGGGGGCGGGAAGGTCTTCGAGGATCCCTGTGAGACCGGCACGCAGGATCATGGCCAGTTGCAGGTACGGGTTCGCGGTCGCATCGGCTGCACGGTACTCGAAGTTAAATTGTCGGGCGACCCGATCCGGATCAGTTCCGAACGTCGGGCAGATCCGCAGCCCGGCCTCGCGGTCGCGGTAGCCGACATTCGACCACACGCCCGTCCAGGAATGCGAAACGAGCCTTAGGTAGGAGATTGGCGAGGGCACGCTGAACGCGCAGAGAGCCGGCATGTGGCGCACGATGCCCGAAAGGAACTGGCCCGCCTTTTCGCCGATCTGGAACGGGCGCGTGAGATCCTGGCTGACAGGATTGCCGTTCTGGTCCCAGAGGCTGAAGTGGATGTGGACCCCATTGCCCAGCCCGTCTTGCTCGACCCGCGGCGCGAAACTGATATTGTGACCCAGTCGAAAGGCCGTGGCATGTGCCAGTTCTCGCACAATGGTGGCTGTGTCGCAGGCAGCGACGGCGTCGAGCGGCGGGACACTGATCTCGAACTGGCCCGGCGCAAATTCAGCGAGGTAGGTGTCGACCTCGACCCCTGCAGTGCGGAGCGCACCGAGATAGGTTTCGCCGAAACTCCCGTGACGACGGACGGCTTGCAGCGCATACATGTCTGATCCGCGAGACTGAGCACCGAAATAGATGAACTCGTGCTCGAAGGTGGCCCGGAGCACGAGGCCCGTCTCGCGCAGGAGATCCGTCGCCGCATCGCGCAGCAGGGTGCGGGGGCAGCAATCCCATGGCGTGCCGTCGGTATTCTGGACGTCGCAGAGAAAGAACCGCTCGGCCGGTGAGCCGTCGTCGTAGTCCACATCGACGGCGGTGGCGGGATCCGGGATCAGCATCACGTCGCCATGGGCCCCCCAGCCGCCCGGCGCGATGGTGCCGAGCGCGGTGAACATCAGGTTGTTCGGGGTCCAGCCGATCCCGCGCTCGAGCCGCCTTTCGATCTGGCTTGACGGGAAGCCTTTGCCGCGCACGATTCCAGACAGATCAGTGTAGCAGAACATGGTAAGTGGGTCGTGCTGCATGGCAGATCTCCGAGGCTTGGAACCAGGGTCAGGACCCGAGGTTAAAGGGTTTGCGTAGGCTTTCGAGGGTGACGATGCGGTCGCGCGAGTGCTCGCCGAGGGCGTCGACCACCGCGGCAGTGATGATCTCGACCATAGCGAGTCCGGTGACGCCGCTGTCGAATGCACTGGGGATGCTTGCGGGGCAGGGAACAACGATGTCGGCGAAAGAGGTAATGGGCGAGTACCAGACATCCGTGACAAGGATGATCTCACCCTGTTGCGCCTTCGCGCCTTTGGCGAATTCCTGGACATCGCGCTGGTAGCGGCGGAAATCGAAGACCACGACGATATCGCCGGGCTGCACGTCGAGGAGGTAGTCGGCCCATGCTGCGCTGCAGTCGCGGACGAGTCGCACGCCCGTGCGAAGCTCGCGCAGGTAGTGATGGAGATAGGACGCGATCATCCAGCTAAAGCGCCCGCCGATACACAGGATGTTGCGGTCGGGATCGGTCAGCCGGTCGACGATCGCGGGCAGATGTTGGCGCAGATCGCGGCCGGCCCGGTCGATGTTGCGCTGCAGGGCGTCGGAGACCGCCTTGGTCGGTCCGCTACGTCCCTCGGCATCGGACAGTGTTTCAAAACGGGACAGCGGCCCCTGTAGCCTGACCTGGATTTCCGCGCGCAGGGCGCTCTGGAAGTCGGCGTAATTCTCGAAGCCAAGGCGGGTGACGAAACGCAGGATCGTCGGTCCGCTCGTCATGGCGCGGCGGGCGAATTTCGCGACCGTCTCCAGCCCCGCCATGGGGTACTCGGCCAGAAGAGCGTGGGCGACACGACGCTCCGCCTCGGTGAAGCTAGCCAGATCCCGGCGCACGAGATCCTGCATCGACAAGGCGGGCTGGCTTGATTGCGCGCTATCGACGTGCTCCGCGGAGAGGTCTTCGCTGTCAGGCGGTGTCACTGGTTCTACTCCTGCAGTATACCCGATTTAGCGATAGCTTTGGGGAAGATGTCGCTCAGAAGCGTGGCCCAGTCTTGTTGGCCCGTTGCGTCGGCGATCAGGTCCTGCCGTATCTCAATTTCCACGTATGGAATGTTCCTGCCCTCTGCATGGATCGGCACGGTGTAATCCATCTCCATATCTACGACGTAGGGTTCGTTGATGCCAACGCAAAGCGCCGTGTCGGACTGCAGGACTTGGACGAGAGCGTCAGCGAGCCGCCAATCCCGCGCGGCCATAACGCAGATTTCCCATGGCCGGTGGCTGGGGGCGCTGCGCATCTGCTCGGTGTAACTGTGCATGGAAAAGAGCACCGTCGGTCGCCCCTGGGCAGCGCGACCAGCGAGCTCGGTTTCGATGCGCGAGTGGTAGGGGCGCATGATCTCGTCCTCGCGCGCGGCGGTTTCGTCCTCGGTGAGGTCCACGTTGCCGGGGATCAGGGTTCCGTCGCTGACAGTCGGGACGGATTGCTGATTGCGCGGCCTGCGGTTGCAGTCGATCACCAGCCGGGAATAACGCTGGAAAAGGTAGGTCGTATCGAGGGCCCGGGCGATTTCGGCGGTGACACCGTAGATCCCGATGTCGTGGCTGATGTGACGCGACAGCTCAGCCTCGTCGAGACCGAGGGTGCCGAGCGCCTGCGGAACCGCGCGGCCAGCATGGTCGGAAACGAAGAGTATCGGCGAAGTGCTCTCAGGTCTTTCGACTTCGCAGGGCGGGGGATCGTCGTGTCGCAGGAGTCGAGTCTTGGCGTTCACTGGGTGGCTTCCTTCAGCAAAGGAGGACGGAGCCCCCGGTCTGGCCCGGTCAGGCCGCTTGGGGGCTCCGCATTGGTACGCGGGCGCAGTTAGCTTGCCGGCGTCACGGTCGTCTCAAGCGACACGGCACCGTCGACCACATGCATGATCGCCACCGGTTTGCTCGGCACGCGGCTGCCGCCGACGTAGGCGATTGCGCCCGTGACCGCGTCAGCATAGCCGCTGGTGGCAGCAAGCGCTGCGGTCACATCGGCGGGATCGGACGAACCGGCGCGCGTGATGGCATCGGCAACGAGCCCCATCGCGTCATAGCCGAGCGCGGCGAACGCGTTTTCCGGCGGATTGCCGTACTCCGCCTCGTAGGCCGAGCGGAACTCGTTCGCCGGACCGGTTTCCAGCCCCACATAGGCGTGAGTGGTGTAGTAAACGTTGGTCGACAAAGTCGGTCCAGGCACGGTGGTCACGAGGTCGGTATCGAAACCGTCCCCCGCCATAATCGGCAGGTCCAGACCCGCTTCGCGGATCTGCTTGACGATTGTGCCGGCGGTATCGGGGCCGGACGAGGCGAAGACGCCGTCGACGCCGTCGGTCGCCTGCAGACGTGCCACCAGCGCCGAGAAGTCCTGATCGCTGGTCATGTAGACGTCTTCGATGGCCAACGTGCCACCGAGGGCTTCGAAACGCTCCTTAAAGTAGCGCGAGAGGCCGGTGGTATAGTCCATCGCGTTGTCGGTCCAGAGCGCAACGTTGCGCAGGCCGAGGGTGTTGTAGGCGTATTCGGCCATGGCGTAGGCTTGAACATCGTCACCGAAGGGCACGAGGAACATCTCGCTCCCGACCATGACCGGCAGGTCTGGCGAGGTCGCGCCGGAGGTGACGAACGGTATGCCTGCCGACTGAAAGAGCGGAGCCGAAGCCAGCGCGAAGGTCGTATCGCTATGGCCGATCCCGGCCGTCAGCCCGGAGATGGCGACCGCGCGCTGCGCCGCTGTCGCAGCCTCGCGGGTGTCATCCTTGGTGTCGATGGCGGTGATTTCGATCATCCGTCCATCCAGCAGTCCGCCGGCATCGTTGATCATCTTGGCCTTTAGCTTGACGCCGTTCAGCGAGGGTCCGTCGAGCGAGGCGAGGCCGCCGCTCGAGACATTGTAAAGCGCGGCGATGTTTATGGGTTCTTGCGCCATGGCTGGAGCGGAAACGGCCACGGTCACGAAGGCAGCGGCGAGAGCTGTAATTCCTTTTTTCCAAGGTAGCATGTGTATTTCCTATTCCTGTTGGTTGGAGTTTAGGCTTGGGGCGGGTCGGCCCGTAAGCCGCGAGAAACTTCGTAAAAAGTCGGGCTCGGCAGTGCCGAAAAGGCCGGTCGGGCGGAAGATCAGGACGAGCAAAACGAGGACTGCTACGATCATCTGGCTTGCGCCGAAGAGGCCGGCAGCCTCTTCTACGGGACGCAGAAGTTCGGTGGACACGGTCAGGACCACAGCGACGAAGGCCGCGCCGATGATGCTGCCCGTCCCGCCAAGCACAACCATCACAACAAGCTGAAAGGCCATCAGGAACGTGAAGGAATGTGGGCTGATGAGCGTCACGAGATGGATCCAGAGGCCGCCGCCGATCCCGGCGAAGAAGGCGCCGAGCGCGAAGGCGAGGACGCGCATCCGTGCTACCCGGATGCCGAGGCAGGCCGCGGCCAGTTCGTTTTCCCGGATGGCCAGCATGGCCCGGCCCAGGGAGGAGTGTTTCAGACGCCAGCTGACGAAGAGGGTGAGGCCCACGAAGAGATAGACCCACCAGAGCGTCGTGAGTGCAGGCAGGCCGCTTAGCCCCAGTGCCCCACGCGTGAGCCCCGAGAGATTCACTGCTAGGCTCTGCACGATGAAGATGAGGCCAAGGGTCGCCACTGCGAGATAGTGCCCGCGCAGACGAAGAACCGGGAAGCCTATGACCACGGCTGCGGCGGCCGCAAAGAGGCCACCGGCAAGCAGAGCCGGCAGAAAGCCCCATTGCGTGGCGGCAAGTGCGTCCGGCAGCGAACTGAGCATGACGGCCTTGCGCTCCGGCGCCATCACGAGGATCGCCGTGAGGTATCCGCCCAGCGTCATGAAGGCCGGATGCCCGAGCGAGAAGAGCCCGATGAAGCCGTTCGTGATGTTCAGGCTGACGGCCAGCATGACGTTGATGCCGACAAAGCCAATAATCGAAAGGGTATAGGGGTCGAGTGTCCGTGTCGCCGCATAAATCAGTCCGGCGCAAAGCATGACCGCAAGGGCCGTCTTTATCAGGGGCGACAGGCCAGTCATGCGCGCGTCTCCGTGCTGCGGCCAAGAAGTCCGTTCGGCATGATCAGAAGCACGACGATCAACGCGCCGAAGACAAAAGCGTTGCGAAATCCAGAGTACTCTGGCGGCAGCAGACCGACGAAGAGTACCTCTGACATGCCGAGGACATAGCCGCCAAGCATCGCTCCTGGGATCGATCCCACGCCGCCGATCACTGCGGCGACAAAGGCCTTAAGGCCTGGCAAGAGCCCCATGAACGGGCTGATCTGACCGTATTTGCTGCCCCACATGAGCCCGCTCACGGCGGCAAGGGCACCGCCGATCGCGAAGGCCAGCATGATCATTCGGTTGATGTTGATTCCCATCAGTCGGGCGACGTCGTAGTTCTCGGCCGTAGCGCGCATGGCGACGCCAACCCTGGTGAAGCGGACAAAAAGGACGAGCGCGATCAGGAGAACGATTGCAAGTCCCACGATGACGAGGTCGATCACACGCACGGAGAGTCCGCCGAAGCGCACGAGGGCGTTGAGATAGTCGGGCACGAGGAATGTTCGTGGCTGAGCCGAGATCGTCATCACTGCGAGACTTTCGAGGATGATCGCGATTGCGAGCGAAGCGATGAACCCCGTCACTTGCGGCGCGCCGCGCATCGGCCGGAACGCGATCCGCTCGATCAGCATGCCGACGAAGGCGCCGACTGCCACGACGACGATAAGGGCAATGGGATACGGCAGCGAAAGAAGCGCGATGCTGGCAAGCGTCGTGAAGGCCCCGATAGTGAAGACGTCGCCGTGGGCGAAGTTGATCAGCCGAACGATGCCGTAGATCATCGAGAACCCGATGGCGATGAGCGCGTACATGCTGCCAAGGATGAGGCCGTTGGCAACCTGAGAGAGGACATAGGTCGACGTCATCAGGCTGCTCCCAGATAGGCGCGCTGGACGTCTTTATTGCCAGCCAGATCGGCCCCCGTGCCAGAGAGGACGATGCGCCCGGCCTCCAGCACATAGGCACGGTCGGCGATGGCGAGCGCCATGGACGCGTTCTGTTCGACGAGCAGGATTGTCATGCCTTCCTCCCTGAGACCCTGAAGGATGTCGAAGACCTGCTCGACCAGTTGCGGGGCGAGACCCAGCGAAGGTTCGTCGAGCAGCAGAAGCTTAGGCCGACTCATCAGAGCGCGGCCTATCACCAGCATCATCTGCTCGCCGCCGGACAGACGGTCCCCGGGCAGGGCCGCGCGGTCCCGCAGGATCGGAAACTGGTCCTGAATCTGGGCGATGTCACGCTCGATCGCCTTGAGATCGTTGCGCAGATAGGCACCGATGCGAAGGTTCTCGGCCACTGTCAGCGCGCCGAAGACCTGACGGCCCTCGGGGCAATGCGAGATGCCATGCCGGACAATCTGCTCGGCCCGGGTCGCGCACAGGTCGATCCGGTCGCCGTCGCAATCGGGCTGAAACGTGATCTTTCCCGACTGCGGACGCAAAAGGCCCGAAATCGTCGCAAGCGTCGTCGTCTTGCCGGCACCGTTGGCGCCGATCATCGCGACGATCTCTCCTGATTCCACAGCCATACTAATCCCGCGGATCGCATGGGTCCCTGACCGTCTGACATGAAGGTCCTCAAGCCACAGCATCGGCGGTCTTTCTGCGACGACCGAGATAGGCCTCGATCACTAGGGGATTCTGTTGCACATCCTCCGGGCTGCCGACGGCCAGCCTGCGACCAAGATTAAGGACCACGATGCTGTCACAGATGCCCATGACCATCTTCATGTCGTGCTCGACCAATATGGTCGTGATGCCAAGCTCATCGTGCAGTCGGCGGATCGTGCGGCTCAGGTCTGATGTCTCTTGCGGGTTCATCCCCGCTGTGGGCTCGTCCAGGAGCAGCAGCGTTGGTTCGCTGGCGAGAGCACGGGCGAATTCGACCTTGCGCTGTTCGCCATAGGGCAGGTTGCTGACCAATTCGCCCGCGCGCTGGCGCAAGCCGAGGATGTCGAGCGTGTCGAGTGCTCTTTTGCGGATATCCCGTTCGCTCGCGAGCGCAGAGGGCAAACGGAGGATCGTCGGCAAGAAATTCGCGCCCCGCCGCATGTGCAGGCCAACCATCACGTTGTCCAGCACTGGAAGATCACGAAAAAGACGGATGTTCTGGAATGTCCGTGCCATGCCGAGGCTTGCATTGCGCTCGGGTGGGTTTCCCGCGACTTCCTGCCCATGGAAGAGGATGCTGCCGGCCGTAGGTTTGAGAACGCCCGTCAGCAGGTTGAAGGCAGTTGTCTTGCCCGAGCCATTGGGACCGATAAGTCCGATGAGGTCCTGCTCCATCACGGTCACGTCGAACCCGTCAAGCGCCCTGACGCCTCCGAAGCTCTTGCTGAGTCCAGAGACGGAAAGAATCAGTGGCGATGCCTGCTTCATGACGATTCCCTTGGACAAATAGGCAGACGATCAGGGCCATCCTGTAATATTTGGTAGAACCGTAGCAGATGCATTGCATTTATTACAAGTGATTATAAGCTCGTCCTACCGCCGAATTGGTGGGTCATATGAGGCAGGTTCAATGATCAACGAGACGACCCGCGACGTGCCAATCGACGCGCCGCAAAGCGCATTGGTCTTCATCGATGTCCAGAACTATTGCGCCCACCCGGATGGTTCGGAGTTTAAGGCGCTTCCGGCCCCAGAGAAGGCAAAGTTTTCCTATTATTTCGAAAGGCTTGAGGTAGTCGCATTCCCCAATATGCAACGCGTCCAGGCAGCCTGCAGATCGGCCGAGGTAGAGGTGATCTATGTCGTGATTGAGAGCCTGACTTCGGATGGGCGCGACCGTAGTCTCGACTACAAGATTTCCGGAATCAGCGTGGCCAAGGGGTCGTGGGATGCGCAGGTCTGTGACGCTATCGCGCCTGGCGAGGATGAGATCGTCCTGCGCAAGAACTCCTCCAACGCCTTCATTTCGACCAACATTGATTACTTGCTACGCTCTATGGGAAAGCGGCAAGTGATCCTTTGCGGTGTCATCACGGATCAGTGTGTCGAATCAGCGGTCCGTGACGCGTGTGATCTTGGATATCTCGTAACGCTCGTTCCTGATGCCTGCGCCACCTACACGGTCGAGCGTCAGGAGGCGTCTGTCAGGGCAATCAAGGGCTATTGTCGGCAACTGACCACGGACTCGCTGGTGGCGGAATTGTCGGAGACGTCTTGACCGGCGCGGCCCGCGATCTTGGCCGCGTGCTTGTAACCGGGGCGCAAGGGTTTCTCGGCTCTGCGTTGGTGGCTTTCTTGCGAGCCGCGGGCACCGACGTTTTGGCGACCGATGTCTCGGGAGGCGACAGGGCGTGCGATGTGACCCGGTTTGACGCGGTCGACCGCGTGACGCGGGAGACCCACTTTGACACGGTTTTTCACTGCGGCGCGGTTTCAGGGCCGATGGTCTTGGCCGACCGGCCGTTGGAGATTTGGCGCATCAATGCGACCGGTACGGCCAATGTTCTCGAGGCGGCTCGCGCCACCGGGGTTGGGCGAGTCATCGTCTGTTCGACTAGCGAGGTTTATGGTCGTCTAACCGGTCCTGTGGATGAGACGACACTGCCACAGCCGACCTCTGTTTACGCGGCCTCCAAGCTCGCCGCCGAGCATGTCTCGCTGGCATACAGGCGCCAGCATGGGCTGGACGTAATCGCGCTACGGCTGTCCTGGATCTACGGACCCGGGCGCCGCACGCCGACGACGCTGGGAGCTATCCTTGAGGCCGCCCTGGCAGGTGGGGGGGGTCGATTCGCGGCCCATCCCGACGACTTGACCCACTATCTTCATGTCGATGATGCAATTGCGGGGCTCCTCGCCGCCGGGCGGACGGTTGCCGTGGACGAAGATGTTTTCAACATCACGGCAGGTGCCGGCGTTCCCATGAGCCACATCATGGAGGCGGTTGCGCAGCTGAGACCTGTTGCGCGGCTATCGCTTGACGGGGTGTGCGCAGATGGCGCTGGCCCCACCGCCATCGACAACTCGCTGGCGGCACGGGTCCTGGGTTTCCGGCCGATCGTGGGGCTAGAACAAGGCATCGAAGCGACGATGCGCGCACTTAGCTTGTAAGGGCAGGGCCGGGTCCTTTTCAGAGGAACTTTGCTTGAGGCGGCCTTTTCAGAAAAACCATCTTGAGCAGGATTGTTGGTTTTGTAGCGCTTTACGATGACAAAACGCTCCCCGTTCCTTTACTTAAAAACCAGACCTGATATCATCCGCCTAGAGCATCCTGCATTTAATCGAACCCATATCCCGCAGCCTTGAAGTAGTTCCAGCATTCGTCTGGGTCGTATAGGTCGCAGATTTCCCCGACTGCCTTCCATAACGCATCGATGGTTC
>JBBKVT010000300.1:0-3455 GCA_037968535.1 Paracoccaceae bacterium | reverse complement strand
CGCGGCGAACTGCCCGCCAGGAACTTGCCGCTGACGGCATCAACGATCACGCTGACGAGTTGTCCCGAAGGCTGCATAACCAGGATGCGGTAACAGATGCCGTCGGAGTCGAAGGCCCGCACGTCCACTGTCTCGCCCTCGACATTCCGGCTGACCAGAGACAAGGCCGTGGCCAGACTCTGCGTTCTGCCGCTGTCGACACTGGCGCGCAGCTCTTCAGGGCTCAACTCTCGCGCAGCGGCGGCAATTGCCACATCTGCGCCGAGCGCCACCAGGAATCCCGAGATGAGAAGAGTGCGCAACATGCCCTTTCGATAGCAGAACCGACGTGAACCGAAAATTAACGGATCATTGTCGGCCCGTTCAACTTCACTGTGTTTGGTAGAGGGCGAGCAAGACCCCGGGCCGTCCGATTCTTTCCGTTCAACGTCAAGGTCGACAGGACACAGACGGACCCCGCAATTGCAAACCGAACAATGAAACGGAGAACACGATGACAGCACGATCCACAACGTTTCTTAAAGCAGCCTGCCTGTCAGTCGCTGCTCTGGGTGGCACCGCGCTGGTGATGAGCCTGGCCTCTTCGACGCCCGCATTCGCCGAAAAAGGCGGAAATGGCGGCGGCAATGGTGGCGGCAACGGCGGCGGCAACGATAAGGACAAGGGCGACCGCGGCAATTCTGGCAAGACATCCGACCGCGGCGGAAGCTCCAAATCCAGTTCGGCGGGCAACTCATCGAGCAACAATGGCGTGGGCAAGAAGGCCGAGAAAACCACGAAAACCGAAAAGACAGCGTCCGTCGCGCCGGCAAAAGGCAACAAGATGGCTCTGGCCTTAGGTGTCCACCCGTCCGAGCTTGGTGCCCTCAACGCGCTGAACGCATCGCCAAACGCCTTTGCCCACGCATCGCCGAATTCTCGCGTCGGCCGGATCGCCACCTATCGGCAAGCCGTCATCGACGGGCTCGCGCTGGAAGAAGATTATGTGATGTCGAAAGCTGAATTCGACGCGCTCACACCGCCCGAACGGGCGCTGGCCGACATCGACACCGACCTTCAGACCAAAACCACCGACCGTGACGCGGTTGAGGCCGAGTTGCAGGAACTCGAGGAGTATCTGGCAACCGAAGGACTGACCGAGGAAGAGATCGCGGCGGCGAATGCGACGAAGACGGACCTGACGGACGAACAGATGCAATTGGCCGGCGAGATCGCCGACCTCGAGGCGGAACAGGAGTACGCTGCCACGTATGCTGGTGCCGAAACGGATCTGGACGCGCTCGAAGCGTTGCTGGGCGGCCAGAAGACAACCCAGCGCTCCTTGCTGGAAGCGGCGGCCAACAAGCCGGTCGATGACCGCATCGAGGCTGCCGTTCGGTCGATGCTGGGACTCTGAGGCTGCCACCTCACGTCCTCGAAACCAAGTAAACCCTGGGGAAATGAAATGATTGAACTCGTAGGCACTATCGGCACATGGCTCGGATTGTTGTTCTTGGTGTTCATCACTCTGCTGAGTTTTGGTGCCAACTTCGCGCCGGAATGGGCCAAATCCTCGCGTTTCCTTGCGGTCGCCGGCGCGCTGGTGATCCTGGGCAGCAACGGTTTCCAATAAAATCCAATGCGCCGCGGCTGCAAAAGTCGGGGCGCATCTTCATATCCGGGGGGAGTCGGAAGATGCTGCGTTACAAGAAAATCGACAGAACAATGCTTTTGCTGTCCTCGCTCGGGGCCTGCTATTTCATTGCCTTGCAAGAGTATGAAAGAGCCCTTGCCATGGTGTTCGTGTGGTTGCTGAGCAAAGGGGTTCTGGCGGTGGCGGATGTTTTTTACACGTTCTTCACCGAGCGCCCGCTATTTCCTGCAAACCGAGGTTCTAATTTGAAAACATAGCAGGTCTGTCGGACACTGAACGGACGCCATGTGATTGAACGAAATGCATCCGGCCGCACGGCTCGTTGGCCAACTGGAAGTTGCGCTCTTAGTCCAACGCATCTGGGCAACTCCTGTTCCGAATTTGGCTCAGATTGAGTCGCCAAGTTTCAGACCCGTAGAGAAAGGTGTCCGCTACCGCCAACAATTGTCTGAGCGTAGTCATTCTTGTCCCGTTGCGCACAAGCTGTGATCCTGTCAATACTTACGAGATGCGGGCCCAGCGTGAACGACCGGCGAGACTTCCACGCGTCCGCAAAACTTCCCGTTACAAACATTCACGTCATCGCAGCGAATGTTTGGAAGGTCCGGCAGGGCAGACGTGGTTCAGTTTGCGACGAAAGCCGAGATTCTGCCTTGATAAACTAACGCGACGATGAGATCTGAAGGCTCGAAGTAGCCGTGGTGTTTGTGGGTTTATCCTTCCAGATCCTTATCGCTTTTGACAAAGTTAAGGTCGACGGGATCGTCTTTCAATGGCCCGCCCGTGCGGAACCTCGCGGACATCTCCACCTGTCGAGCCGTCGCAGCGGATCCGTAGGAGCGGAATGTCGTCCGCACGTCCTCATGGCCCATATTCTGCGGCCATGCCCTGTAATCCTCTGGCGTCCGGCAATGATCCTTCGCCAGCTCCGCCAAGGTGGCCCGCACCCGGTGCGGCGAACATGGCGGAAGACCTGCATTGATGAAGGCGTGTTTGAAGATTGCGGCCGCAGATGAGGGACTGGACCACGGTTCGTCGGGAATTCCCAGGACCTCAAACCGCCGCGACGGGCCGACACCAACTTCGGTCTTCGGAAACAGCAGATCGCTGTCCGAGAACAGATAATCTGTTTTGAGTCGGCAATCCAATCCCGGATGATCTGTACGACCACCGATCCAAAGGGAAAGAACGCCGTTGTAGAACTCTTGCCAAACTTGGTGTTCACAGTTACCGCATCGAAGTGGACGCAGGAATTGACCAAATCGATATGCCGAATCCGAAGGGTAATGGCTGCACCTTCCCGTGATGCTGTCAGAAAGAGGACGACGATCAGCGCGCGGTCGCGATGCTGCACGACTGTATCAGCCGAAAGTGGCCCCAAGAGATGCCTACTTGTTCAGGATGTGGCTTCCACCAGCTGCCGCGCCGTGCAATTTCTGACTGTGATCGGGCGAAAGGTAATCCGCAACCGAATAAGTTATCCTGGACTTGTAGCCTGACTGATTGGCCAACCAGCGATAGAATGATTTGACCTCGCAGAGCGTACCAATGATCGATGATTTGGACAGTTTTGCACCGGTGTGCTCACTTTGCTGAGAAGCGAGGCGGCGCTTGAAGGCACGGGCGCGCTCGGAATGAAAAGCCCGGAAATCCATACCCGCCAGGAAGGTCTCGTAGGCCGAGACCGCAGCCGCGGCCTTGTCGACAGAGACCCTTGATAGTCCCTTTGCGACCCGGACCCAGACCAAGTACTTGCGCTTGATGGGCAGGTTATTCAGATGCGCGTTTTGACATTGGACTCTGCCTCATCGTTGAAGGTTAC
>JBBKVT010000299.1:0-5840 GCA_037968535.1 Paracoccaceae bacterium | reverse complement strand
GAGATCTCGGGCTGCATCAGATTATAAGTCCCGGCGGAGCCGCAACATAAATGGCTGTCGGCGGGCTCTGTCACCTCAAATCCCACGCGCTTCAACAGCTCTTTGGGATAGGTCTTGATCTGCTGGCCGTGTTGCAGCGAGCACGCCGCATGATAGACGACGTGCAGCCCCTTGGGCGCGCCTTCAGGAACATCAAGCTTCATCAGAACTTCGCTCACATCCATCGCCATTTCGCTGACGCGGGTCGCGTCTTTGGCCAGTGCATCATTGCGAAACATATGGCCGTAGTCCTTGACCGTGGTGCCGCAACCGCTGGTGTTGATGACGATTGCGTCAAGACCGCCCGCCCTCTCCTCGGCCATCCAGGCCCTGATATTCTTTGCGGCCGCCGCGTGACTTTCATCCTCTTTCCCCATGTGATGAACAAGAGCACCGCAGCACCCCATGCCATCGGCGATGACAACCTCGGCCCCCAGACGACGCAAGAGCCGGATCGTGGCGTCGTTGATGTCGGTGTTAAGGGCGCGTTGCGCGCACCCCGTCATCAGCGCCACACGCATCTTCTTCGGCACATCGGGCTCGAACGTCTGTGGATCGTCGTTGCGGCTGACAGGCGGGATAGTTTTCGGTGCCATTTCCAGCATCGCTCTCAGGCGGGCATCGGGCATCAGAAACGCGAAGGGACGACCGATCTTTGCACCCAGAAGCGCCAGACGGAAACGCGACGGATAGGGCAGGATACGCGCCAAAGTCCATCGCAGCAGGCGGTCCATCAGCGGACGCTTGTAGGTGTTTTCGATATGCGCGCGCGCGTGGTCGACAAGGTGCATGTAGTGCACACCCGAGGGGCAAGTGGTCATGCAGGCAAGGCACGAAAGACAGCGGTCGATGTGCTTGACCGTTTTCGCGTCCGCCGGTCGGTCGTTTTCCAGCATGTCCTTGATCAGGTAAATCCGTCCACGAGGGCTGTCCAGTTCATCGCCCAGCACTTGATATGTCGGGCACGTGGCTGTGCAGAAACCGCAGTGTACACAGGAGCGCAGGATTTCGTTCGACCTCCGGGTCGCCGGGTCTTTCAGTTGCTCGTCGGTGAAGGTCGTCTGCATCAGCCCATGAGCCCCGGATTAAGAACGCGTTTCGGATCGAATTGGTGGCGAAGCCCTTCGGCCAAGCGCGCGAGCGTTGCGATTTCGGGGTGAAGGACGCCGAACCTGTCCTTGGTCTCGTCAGAGCCGCGGATCAGCGTCGCGTGACCGGCGATGCCGTCGATTGCTACGCGAACATCTTGATCCGCCGCAACGCCCGCCCAGATCAGCCCACCGCCCCAATCCAGAAGGCAGGTTGCGCCCTCAAGGCGCGCAACAATAGCGGGCGCGTCGGTTGGCTTGGCCGAGATACGCCAGACGTCGCCGTCATGATCGCCCAAGAGCGTTGCGTCGCGCACCCAGGCCCACCTGGCACGGTTTCGGTCGGGATCGGTCTCGACAAGGGTTTCGCCGAACTCTTGCAGCAAGGCTCTGAGTTTCTCGGACCGGTAGGAAACCGAGGCGTCGAACCCTTCGATCCGGATCATCGTGACCGCGTGACCATCGACACCCTTTGGCGCATGTGCGGCGCCCGAGACCTCGAATGGCGAGACCAGCGCGCGCGACATTGCCACGGTTGCGTCCGCCACGGAGAGACCGTCTATAAATAGAACTCCCGTTCTGTCGGTCGCGGGCAAGACTTTGAAACTGACTTCCGAGAGAACGCCAAGCGTGCCGTGCGCGCCCGCCATCAGCTTCACAAGATCGTAGCCTGTGACATTCTTCATCACGCGCCCGCCGTTCTTGATGATACTCCCCTGCCCGTCCACGAACCGCACCCCGATCAGCGAATCCCGGCACGCCCCGGCTTGAATCCGGCGCGACCCCGAGACATTGGCCGCCACGACACCGCCGATCGTCGGCGTACCTTCCGTGCCCAGAAGCGACCGGTGGTCCATCGGCTCGAACGGAAGCCGCTGGTTTTCCGAGGCGAGCGCGCTTTCGATTTCCGCCAGTGGCGTTCCGGACCTAGCGACGATTGTCAGCGCGCCAGGCTCGTAAAGGGTGATGCCCGACAACCCGGCTGTCGAAAGAGTATCGCCATCGACGGCATGGCCGATTGGGCGCGTGCCGCCCCCCTGAATTCTGAGCGGCCGCGCCGTGCTTGCTATCGCCTCGGCAAGCTCTTGTTCGCTGTTGGGTGTCAGCACCAGTTTAACTTCTTCTGTCCAGACAGGCGTTTTCGGTTCAGCGCAGGATCAGGCCGCGATCGCGGGACGCGCGCGCCGTGTTTCACTGGCAGCAAGTGGAAAGACTTTCGCGGGATTGAGCAGCCACGCGGGATCAAACACGTCCTTGACCCGCATCTGCGCTTCCAGATCGGCAGGTGCGAACTGCACGTACATCAGATCGCGCTTTTCGATCCCGACGCCGTGTTCACCGGTCAGGCAGCCACCGACTTCGACACAAAGCTTCAAAATTTCGGCCCCCATCGCTTCGCAAATTTCCAGATCGCCGGGTTTGTTGGCATCGAACAGGATCAGCGGGTGCATGTTTCCGTCGCCGGCGTGAAAGACGTTACCGACCTCAAGTCCGTACTCCCGAGACATCTCGCCAATGCGCTTCAGGACATGGGGAAGCGAGGATACCGGGATCGTACCGTCAAGGCACATGTAATCGTTGATCTGTCCCATCGCGCCGAACGCCGATTTCCGCCCAAGCCAGATGCGACCGGCTTCTTCTGCATCCTGCGCCTCGCGCAGTTCCACGGGATCATGAGTTCGCGCAATCTGCTTGATAACGCCAAGTTGTTCGTCGATCTCGGCGGGCGAACCTTCGACCTCGACGATCAGCAGGGCTTCGCAGTCGGGATATCCGGCCTTGGCGTACTTCTCGACAGCCTCGATGACCTTGCGATCCATGTATTCGATGGCCACCGGCAAGACCCCTGCCTTGATGATATCGCTGACGCATGCCCCGGCGACTTCGGCGCTGCGATAACCGATCAGGACCGGACGCGCGCCTTCCGGCTTTGGAAGAATGCGCAATGTCGCTTCGGTCACGACGCCAAGCTGACCTTCGGAACCACAGATCAGGCCCAGCCAGTCATATCCCGGCGCACCCAAATGGGGGCCACCGATCTCGACGACCTCGCCCGACATCGTGACCATGGTGACGCCGAGGAGGTTATTGGTCGTGACGCCATATTTCAGACAATGCGCCCCGCCTGAGTTCATCGCGATGTTGCCAGCGATGGCACAGGCCAACTGCGATGATGGATCGGGGGCGTAAAAGAACCCGTCCGCCTCCACCGCGCCAGTGACACTCAGGTTCGTGCGCCCCGACTGCACCCGGATAAACCGGTTGTCATAGTCGGTTTCCAGCACGTCGTTCAGCTTCGCAACGCCCAGAATCACGCAATCGGCAGTCGGCATCGCCCCACCGGCCAATGATGTGCCCGAGCCGCGCGGCACCACCGGAACACCCTCTTCGTGGCAAATTTTCAGAACCGCCGCGACTTCCTCGGTAGTCGCTGGCAGAACCGCGCAGAGCGGCGGGCATTTGTAGGCGGTCAGCGCATCGCACTCATAAGCGCGGGTTTCGGCAGGGTCTGAAATGACGGAGGATTCAGGGAGGACACTGCGCAGTCGCGCGACAATCCGCGACTTTATGGACAAAACGCGCGCATCTGGGGTCGGCATTTCCATACTCTGCGCCTCATTGTTCGTATTGGTAAGATAATATAACCAATTTTTGACTAACGCAAGCTTAGGCCTGCGCTTAGGTTACGTCCATGACGATTATGGACCGCCTGTCCCTGCTCACGACGCTCGACCTCGCCGCTGCGATTTTCCTCGTCGCTTCGTGGGCCGCGCTCGGCTGGATCATCGAGCATCCGCCCGCAAGCCGCCCGTCGGTCGGCGCATTGATGGATTCCTACCGCCGGGAATGGCTGATCGAAGCGATGGAGCGCGAGGTGCGCATCTTCGATTCCCAGATCATCGCAAGCCTTCGCCAAGGAACGGCGTTCTTCGCCTCGACCTGCCTGTTCGCGCTTGGTGGCGTGCTGGCCCTGATCGGAAACACCGATCCGCTCGAAGGCGTTGCCATGCAACTCACCGAACAAAAGACACCGATTCTGGTCTGGCAACTGAAACTCGTCGTCGTGGCGCTGTTTCTGACCCACGCGTTTCTTCGGTTCGCGTGGTCAAACCGGATGTTCGGCTATGCGTCGGTGATGCTCGCGGCGATCCCGAACGATCCGAGCGCACCCCACGCCAGATTGCGGGCCATGCAGACGGCAGAACTAGCCGGCCGCTCGACAATGAATTTCAACCGCGGGCTCCGCTCGATTTATTTCGCACTGGCAACGCTGGCGTGGCTTCTGGGGCCGATCCCGCTGATGCTGGTCACTGTGCTGACAATCCTTGTGATGTGGGAACGCGAATTCATGTCCGGCGCGCGCCGCTGCCTTCTGAAAACGGAGGCCCCTGACGATGCGACCTAGATTTCTCGCTGGTGCCGTCCTTTTCGCCGCCACCACAGCATTTGCCGATCCGGCGATAGTCGAGGACGCGACCGCGCAGTCCACCGGCACTGGCTGGACTTTCGCGGTGACGCTTTCACATGGCGATACTGGCTGGGACGACTATGCCGACGGCTGGCGCGTGGTCTCGGCGGACGGCGAGGTTCTTGGCATTCGCGAATTGCTCCACCCGCATGTAAACGAGCAGCCGTTCACGCGGTCTCTGTCGGGCGTCGCGATACCGGAAGCAACAAGCGAGGTCTTCATTGAAGCCCGCACGTTGACGGAAGGCTGGAGCGACGCGCGCTTTCCGGTTCCGCTGAAATAGGACGACAGCTTCCCGCGATATGCGTATGAAAATGCACAGCTACAACCAGACTAGGCGGAGCATTTCGAGCAGACAGGTGATCTGACTTTCACGCACCCGCCATGCGATTCAAAATCTGTCAATTGAATGGGAGTGGTAGCGGAGGAGGGATTTGAACCCCCGACACAAGGATTATGATTCCTCTGCTCTAACCAACTG
Source organism: Paracoccaceae bacterium (assembly GCA_037968535.1). GTDB lineage: Bacteria > Pseudomonadota > Alphaproteobacteria > Rhodobacterales > Rhodobacteraceae > JAHEAO01. The sequence continues at coordinate 763 of JBBKVT010000299.1, read as the reverse complement.
AGCTACTCCGCCAAGAGCGAGTGGCTAGGTAGATGCTCGCGCCGCAAGCGTCAAGACTGTTTCGTGCGCCGGGAGCCGGGATTTCGGCCATTCCCTTTTCGCCGCGTTTTTGAAACTGTCAACTTGTCATGACACCGCTCCCGAAAGACGCGACGATCAGCCTGCATCCGCTTGGACTTGACGGCGTACTGGTGCGTTTCGCTGACACGCTGAGTGACAGCGCCAACCGCGCGGCACTCGCGTTTCACGGCGCTTTAGTCTCCGCGGATTGGGACGGTCTCAGCGAAACGGCAACATCGCTGACGTCGGTTCTCGTGCGTTTTCGCCCGGATGTTCTGGCCCGCGGCGAGCTTGAAGCCCGCCTTCGTGACCTTGCCGGTGATACCGACTGGGCCGCTCGTCCCTTGCCCGAAGGTCGCCGTCTCTGGCGTATTCCGGTCGCTTTTGGCGGCGCGAACGGACCGCAACTGGACGAGGCGGCAAATGCGGCCGGTGTGAAAGCCGAAACCGCCATCGCTGAAATCTGTGCAGCCGAACTGCGGGTTCTTGCGCTTGGTTTTGCGCCGGGCCAGCCCTACCTCGGCTTCCTCCCCGAGCATTGGGATATTCCGCGCCAGTCTGCCGTTACAGCCGAGGTTCCCGCCGGCGCGGTTGTGGTCGCAGTGCGACAGGTGATTCCGTTCGCCAACGCTGCCCCAACCGGCTGGCGACAGGTCGGACGCACGGCCTTCCGCTGTTATGATGCCGACCGCGAAGTACCCCT